>DAOKZF010000051.1:0-9766 GCA_035325785.1 Miltoncostaeaceae bacterium | reverse complement strand
AATGGTCGCGGCGTTCGCTCGGGGCCTGGTTGATCACCCCGAGCAGGTTGCGGTGCGCGAGGCCGATGAGCGGGGCACGCGCGTGGTCGAGCTGAGCGTCGCCGACGGCGATCTTGGTCAGGTGATCGGCCGCGGCGGGCGCAGTGCGCGGGCGTTGCGCTCCCTGGTGAGGGCGGCCGGCACCGTTCGCAACGAGCGCTACAGCCTCGATATCGTCGACTGACGGGCAGATCTCCGGCGCCGAGGGCAACCCGGGTGTCGAACGGTCCGCAGCGGGTCATTCGCCGGGCGGCGACTCGCGGGTGACACCCTTCGGCGACGATTCCGTGGTGATTGGTCGGCTCGGTCGCCCCCATGGGGTGCGGGGCTGGTTGCACGTGCGCTCGACCGGCGCGACCCTTGCGGATCTCGCCGTCGGCGAGACGGTCGTCGTGCGGGCGGCCGCCGGTGGTGAGCGAATGATGACGGTGGCCGCCCTCGCCGGCGAGGGCGAGCGCATGCGCATCGCGTTTCGGGAGGTTGCCGACCGTGAGGGCGCGGGCGCGCTGACCGGCGCGTTGGTCGCGGTGGACCGGGAACGGGTGTCCGCGCCGGCCGATCCGGACACGTTTTTCGTGACGGACCTGATCGGGTGCGCGGTGAGCGCCGGCGGGCGAGCCCTGGGCACCGTGCGCGAGGTGCATGCCGCGCCGGCCAACGACGTGCTCGAGGTGGTCGCGGCGGATGGCACGTCGCTGCTGCTGCCGTTTGTCGCCGATGCGATCGAGCGGCTGGATCCGGCCGCCGGGGTGATCCGCGTGCGCGCCGACCTGTTGAGCTGAGGGGCGGACCGATGCGGATCGACGTGCTCACCCTTTTCCCGGAGTGGTTCGGGTGGATGCGCGCCTCGCGGCCGTTCGCGAACGCGGCCCGTTCGGGCGCGTTGACGGTCGAGTGCTTTTCGCCGCGCGACACGACCCCGCTCGGTCAGGGGCAGGTGGACGACAGCCCCTACGGCGGCGGCCCCGGGATGGTCATTCGGGTCGACGTGGTGGCGGCGGCACTCGAGCACCGTTACGGCGTGAGCGCGGAGCGTGTGCGCGAGCACCGACGGGTCGTGGTGCTGACCCCGCGCGGGCGTCCGTTTCACGACCGGGTGGCGCGCGAGTACGCGGACGGGCCCGATCTGCTGCTGTTGTGCGGTCGCTACGAGGGCTTTGACGAGCGGGTCCACGAGCACTTGGCCAGCGAGGAGTTGTCGTTGGGTCCGTTCGTGCTCGCGGGCGGCGAGATCGCGGCGATGGCGGTGATCGAGGCGGTGGCCCGTCGTCTGCCCGGGGCCTTGGGCAACGCCGCCAGTCTGGAGGGGGAGTCCTTCTCTGAGGAGTTCGCGGGCGGGTTGGAGTATCCCCATTACACCCGTCCGGCGGTGTGGCGGGAGTGGGCGGTGCCGGACACGCTGCTCTCGGGCGATCACGGGGCGATCGCGCGCTGGCGACGTGAACGGGTGCGCCCGCCTCATTCGGGCTGAATCCTCTCGGGTACGCTCCGGGGTGTGCGCCACCGCGCGCTCCTGCTATATTGCCCGTCGCTTTGCCGGGCGGCGGCCGGTCGGTTTGCTGCGGAGTCGAGAGGTTGGGGGACGATGGGCATCATCGAGGAACTTGAGCGCGATCAGCTGCGCGACGACATCCCTCATTTCTCGCCCGGTGACACGGTGAAGGTTCACTTCAAGGTGATCGAGGGCAGCCGCCAGCGGGTCCAGGTGTTCGAGGGCACCGTGATTCGCCGCCAGGGGTCGACCAGCCGCGAGACCTTCACGGTGCGCAAGCAGAGCTTCGGCGTCGGCGTCGAGCGCACCTTCCCCGTTCATTCGCCCAAGATCGAGAAGATCGAGCGGATGATGGAGGGTGACGTGAACCGCGCGAAGCTCTACTACCTGCGCGGCAAGATCGGTAAGAAGGCCCGCATCCGGGAGAAGCAGCGGGTCTGATGGCGCGCTCCGCGCGGCGCCGCCCGACGGCCGCCGCGCGCCTGCTGCGCCACGACCGAGCCTTCGGTGTCCGCCGGGTGGCGGGCGCCGACGAGGCCGGGCGAGGGTGCTTGGCCGGTCCGCTGGTTGCCGCCGCGGTGCGGATCGATGTGGGCCGTCTCGGCCTGTCCGGCGTGCGTGCGCTGCGCGATCTGGACGATTCCAAACGACTCTCGCCGGCGGCCCGCGTTCGGCTCGCCGAGCGGATCTGGCAGCGGGCGGAGGCGGTGGCCGTTGTCTGTGCCGCGGCACCCACCATCGACCGCGACGGGCTGCATCGCACCAACCTGGCGTTGCTCGCCCGCGCCCTGAGGGCGGTCGGGGAGGGTGCCGACCTGTGCCTGGTCGATGGTTTCCGCCTGGTCGATGGCGCCCCCGACCATTGGGCGATCGTCGGGGGCGACCGCACCAGTTTTGCCATCGCCGCCGCCGCGGTGGTGGCCAAGACCACCCGCGACCGGCTGATGCGTGGCCCGGCGGCCGACGCTCTGCCGGATTACGGTTTCGCCCAACATGTGGGTTATGCGACGGCCGCCCACCGCGCGGCGCTGGCCGTCCACGGGCCGAGTCCGCTGCATCGCATGTCGTTCTGTTCACGCGCGCTCGGTACCGCCTGAGCGTTGCCGACGGCCGGTTGGGGCGGTGCGCTCACCATTCGAGCGCGCGCACCAGATGGGTGACCCGCCAGGGGCCGCCGCGTGGGTGCACCAGCAGCAGATCGAGGTGGACGTCGTGCTCGGCGTACTGCGGGTGCGCGTTCAGAAAGGCCTCGGCTCCCGCCGCGATTCTCGCCCGCTGAGTCGCGCTCACCGGCCGGTCGCCGTCCCTCAGGCGGTGGCGCAGGACCTTCACCTCGCAGATCGCCAGCACCCTCCCGCGGGTGGCCACCAGATCGATCTCTCCGCCGCTGGCCCCCCGCCAGCGGGCGGCGCGGATCACCCATCCTCTCAGCGACAGATGACGGGCGGCCGCCCGCTCGCCGCGCTGTCCGATGCCCACCCGAGGATCCATGGGCACAGAGTGGCGCTGCGGGCCGCACACCACCGACAGGTGATGCCACATGATCGACCCGCGATCGTGACAATTCAGATCATGATGCGCCCCAGCGAAACCCGGCGGAGGCCACCGCGGGCTCCAGGGGGGAACGCGGTAGGTCGGCGGGCGGCTGGGGGTCGTTGTACGCCGAGGGCGCCACGTCGTTGGGGCCGTCCGGGTGGAACAGCGACGCCAGATACTGAATCTGGCCGCGGCCGGGGCCCAGTTCGAACTGGCCGCCACCGTAGGCATCGATGCCGCGTTCGGCCAGATGGTCGTAGACCGCGAACAGCTCGCGCACCGTGCCAAATCGTGACGGCTTGATGTTGATGCAACGCGGTTCGCACTCCAACGCGGTGATATCGGCCAACGATTCGAGCGGCGCGTCCCAGGTGAGACGTTCGCGGTGGGGTGACAGCACCGGGCGGGTGGCCGCGTTCAGACCGGCGTCTTCGATCCAGGCGTCGGGCAGGCCCTCGACCAGCATGCGGTAGAGCTCGGGTTCGGGCTCCAGGTCGACCACCGTGCCCACGTAGAACGCCTTCAGGTCGATGGTGGTGACCGCCCCGGTCTCCCGCAGGGCCGCCACGAGTTGCGGAGTCCACGTTTCGGTCGGGTCGAGCTTGAACTGCAGCCCGGGATCGCGCGCCAGCCAGCGCTCGATCGGTTCCATCGTTGCGGGAACCCCCAGGTTCATCGAGGCCACGAACCTCACCGGTGCGGGCGTGCGCCCGAGGACGGCGGCGAGGGTGCGGCCCGCCTGGCGCAGGGCCAGGTCGAGGGCGGCGCTCTCGTAGGCCCAGCGTCGATAGTGGCGCGATGCCGCGCGCAGAGGAGGTCCGTCCGGGAACAGATCGAGGCGATCCAGGTGGCGCGAGAACTCGTCGAGGGTCCACCGCCCGGCGAGCGGCAGACGCGCGCCGGCGCCCAGCTGGGCGCGCTGGTCGTCCTCCTCGTAGATCACGTCTTCGCCCACGCCGTCCTCCCCGGCCCCGTCGAGGCGGACGACCGTGCTGACGCGGGTGAAATGGGGCAGGGGGAGGACGAGCGGCTCCAACCGGTAGCCGTCGATGGTCAGCGGGAGGTCGGCCACCCGCTCGTAAAGGGTCATGATGGCTCCGGGTAGTGGATGAGCTCGATGGTGAGGTTCCCCGGGCCCTCCAGGTAGATGCCGCGGCTGGCGTCCCGGTGGGTTTCGATGCCGCGCTCGTGCTCGGCGGCGAGTTCTGCCAGGCGCTGCGCGTCGACTCGGAAGGCGAGGTGGTCGGGGTGCTGATCCGGCTGGACAAGAGCGATCTTCACTCCGCTGGCCTCCACCAGCGCCCAGCTTTCGTCCTGATAGAGCACCCGCATCGCAGGGAGCAGGTCGCCGATCCAGGCGACCGCCCGGGCGACGTCCGGTACCCGATAGGCGATGTGGTCGAACTGCACGGCCGCCTCCTTGATGAACGGGAATGCGTCGTCAACTGTGACACGCTCGGTGGTCGATCGGCACGATGTGGTGCTGATCGGTGGCGCGTCGACCTTCAGGCTGTCCACCATGGTCAGTCGCCTCGTCAGCCCCGCGGTCCTTGGTCTGGACACCGCCACCGTCCAGGTGGAGGTCGATTTGCGTCCGGGAGTTCCCGCCTTCGCGGTCGTCGGCCTGCCCGACACCGCCGTGCAGGAGGCGCGCGAGCGGGTTCGATCCGGCATCGTCAATCAGTCCTTCCCGCTGCCGGCGCGGCGGATCGTGGTCAATCTGGCACCGGCGGACCTGCGCAAGTCGGGGCCGCAGTACGACCTGCCGATTGCCCTCGCTCTGCTGGTGGCGGCCGGTGAACTCGATCCGCAGGCCGTCGCCGAGGTGGGTGCCGTCGGCGAGCTCGGCCTGGATGGGACGTTGCGGCCGGTCGCCGGAGTACTGGCGATGGCCGAGCATGCCGCCGCGCGCGGCTGGCGCCGTCTGGTGGTTCCGCGCGCCAATGCGGCGGAGGCCGGGTTGGTGCCCGGTATCGAGGTGGTCGGCGCCCCCACACTGCGCGCGGCGGTCGACATGCTGAGCGGACGGGCGGTGATCGAGGCGCCGAGCCTCGACGCGGCGAGGCTGCTGGCGGCCGGTCGGGATGCCGAGGGGCCGGACCTGGCCGAGGTGCGTGGTCAGGCGGCCGCCAAGCGCGCCCTCGAGGTGGCGGCCGCCGGCGGCCACTCGCTCATGATGATCGGCCCGCCCGGCAGCGGCAAGACGATGCTCGCCCGCCGTCTGGCGGGAATCCTTCCGCCGCTGACGGTCGCCGAGTCGATCGAGGCCACCCGCATCCACTCGGTGGCGGGGCTGCTCGATCCGGGGTGTCCGCTGGTTATCGTGCGGCCCTTTCGTGCCCCCCATCACACGGTGTCCGCCCCGGGGCTGGTCGGCGGCGGCCGTGTGCCGCGTCCCGGTGAGGTGAGCCTGGCGCACAACGGGGTTCTGTTTCTCGATGAGGTGTGCGCATTTGCTCCGTCGGCCCTCGATGCGCTGCGTCAGCCGCTGGAGGAGGGGCGAATCGACGTGAATCGCTCGATGCTCAGCGCCCGTTTCCCCGCGCGTCCCCTGCTTGTCTGTGCGGGAAACCCCTGCCCGTGTGGTTTCGACGGCGACCCGACGCGCCCGTGCGTCTGCCCTCCCGGACGCGCTGAGGCCTATCGGGCCCGACTGTCGGGGCCGGTCGCCGACCGGATTGACCTGCACATCCAGGTGCCCCGTCTGCCGCGTGGGGATCTGATGGGCGAGGCGCAGGGCGAGGCGAGCATCGCGGTGCGCGAACGGGTGGTGGCGGCGCGCGCGTTCGCCGCCGCGCGGGGTCAACGGGGCACGAACGCCGCTCTGGGGCCGGGCGAGTTGCGCGCCGCGGTCGCGCTGTCCGCGGATGCCCAGGCGCTGCTGGGGCGCGCCGTCGACCGTCTGGGGTTGACCGCGCGCGGTCACGATCGGCTGCTGCGCGTGGCGCGCACCATCGCGGATCTGGCCGGCAGCGAACGGGTGAGCGTCGACCAACTGGCGGAGGCGCTCGGATACCGCGATACCGTCACCCGTCAGGCCGTCGCATGAGCGCGGCGGCGGCATGGTCGCTCGGGTTGGCGCGGTGGGCCGCCGAATTGGGGCGTGACCTGCAGCGACCGGTGCGGGCGCTCGGTGGACCGCGCGAGCTGTGGCGGGTCCTGCGCGTCGACGCGGCAACGGTCGCCCGGCTGTGCGCGCTGCGGGCCGACATCAATCCCGCGCGGGTGCGTGAGCGTCTTGGCGCGGTTGGCATCGTTCACATATCGCCGGGTGACGCGCGCTGGCCGGACGCGCTCGCGGCGCTGCCCGACCCCCCGTTCGGCCTGTTCGTCCGCGGGGACGCGGACGAAACCCTCGCATCCCTCGCCGCGGCGCCGGTCGTGTCATTGGTGGGCAGCCGGCGGGCGAGCGCGCGTGGGCGCGTGTTCGCCCACTCGCTCGCGGGCGGACTCGCGCGCGCCGGCGCGGTGGTCGTGAGCGGCCTGGCCTACGGGATTGACGCGGCGGTTCACGAGGGGGTCCTGTCGGCCGATGGTGTGACCGTCGCCGTGCTCGGCTGTGGAGTGGATGTCGTCTATCCGCGCCGTCATCGCGCGTTGGCCGATCGGATCATGAACCGTGGGCTTCTGATGTCCGAGTACTGGCCCGGGACACCACCGGCCCCCTGGCGTTTCCCGGCGCGCAATCGGATCGTCGCCGGCCTGGCGGGCGCGGTGGGGGTGATCGAGGCGGGCGAGCGTTCCGGCGCCCTGATCACCGCCGATTTCGCCCTGGAAGTCGGCAGGCCGGTGTTGGCGGTGCCCGGTTGGCCAACCGACAGCGGCGCCAGAGGGTGCAACGCCCTGCTCCGGGCCGGCGCGGCCCTGTTGGAGGACCGTGACGATCTGATCCACGAACTGCCCGGTGCCCGGTGGCGGGTGGAGTCGCCGATGGGAGGGATCGGACCGGCCGACGACGCTCACGGGCTCGCCGGCAGGATCCTCGCTGCGCTCGCACGTGAGCCTCTCAGTGCGGACGCGCTCGGGGAACAGCTGGGGGAGGGGGCGGCGACGGTGGCCGGCACGCTCGCCGTGCTCGAGGTTGATGGTGCGGTGGTCCGCGACGACGCCCAGCGGTATCTGGTGGTGCCCCGAGCCGCTCCCGGAGTGCGTCAGTGAGCGGGGAGCCCGCTCTCGGCAGGGCCCGTCGAGCCGGGCGTCGTTCCGCTCGCACACGGGGCCGTCCGCCACGACTCAAGGATGTCGTGGGCGGCCTGTGCGATCGTGTGACGCAGGGGGACCGGCTCGTGCAACACCGCGTCCCCCTGATGCTTGAGTACCTCTTTCACCAGCCATTCGGCGCTCGCATAGGGGATCTCCACCACCACCGACCCGTCCGTGTAGCGCTCGCGCGGCCGGTGCTGCTCGATCATCCAACGCGCCAAGCGCGGGCTGCACCAGACCAATGCACAGTGGGCCACCGTCTCGCCGGCGCGTGGATGCGAACCCCACGGGAGATAGGGGCCGGAGGCCTCGATATCGGGCCGACGGGTGAAATGCTCGTCCAACACCTGGGCGGAGCGGACTCGGTCCAGACGGAAGGTGCGCTGCGCATCGGCCGTCCGGCAGTGGGCGACCACGTACCACGCATCGCGCGCGTTCACCAAGAAATGCGGCTCGACCACCCGGGCCGAGAGGCTGGCGCGCACGTTGGACCAGTACTCGATCCGCAGCGTGCGTTCATCGCGGATCGCCTCGCTGATGCGGGTGGCCACGTCACCATCGACATCGCGTCCGCGGCCCAACTCGACCGTGGAGCGCGCCGCGTCGCCGATGGCCGTCTCCAACTTGCGCCGCACGGAACTGAGCGAGCCGCCGGCCCCGACCGGCAGGCGATCGCCGACGAAGTCCAGCGCCCACAGCAGGGCCTTCGCCTCCAACGGAGACAGGCGCGCGGGACGGGCAAAACGATCGCCGTAGGTCTCCTTCTGCACCGCCACGCGGTCGCCGTCCAACTGGGCGTAGAGCGTGTAGCAGCCTCCGCCGAAATTGATCAGGTTCAGGAGACCGAGGTCGTCCTCGAGCGTCGCCCGGTCCATGCTCAGCTGGGTCTGGAGCTCGTCCGCCGAGATCCGCGCCTCCGACAGCTCGCCGCAGGCGGCCAGCAGCTGCGTCATCAGCGCCAGCAGGCGCTGGAAACGTTCCGCCGGCACGATTCGTTCGGGTGCCGGGGCGGCGCGGCCGGCCTCCTTGCGAGGCGGCGGCCCGGTCGAACCGTCCCCCTCGGCGGGCGCCAGCGGCACACCGACCGGTGCGGCCTCCCCCTCATGGCGCGCCACCACCCGTTCGAGGGCCGCAACGGCCGCCGTGTGCAGCGATGGCGGCTCCAGCGCCCGCGCGTCGGCCCCCAACGCGAGCAACCAGGCGAGCAGCTGGCGCTCGTTGCTGTAACGGGTGCGGTAGACGGCCGAACCGTCGGCGGCCACCGCGCTGGTGCCGAATGGGCCGAACATCTGCTCAACCCACCACGCGATCGTGGCCGACAGCGCCATCTGGGCAATCTGGCCCCCGTCCTCCAACTGCCAGGGCGACCGATCTCGATAGCGCGAAAGATCGACATCGTGCGCCGGGGGGAAGTCGTGCTCCGCACGCGACTTGAACACGATTCGCCCCTCGATGCGCGAGAGCCGGAAGAGGCGGATGTCCTCGCGCTCGTGGGCGTAACCGACCATGTACCAGTTGCCGCCCGTGTACTGGAGGCTGTACGGGTCGACCTCGCGCAGCGACCGTTCGTCGCGGCCGATCGCGTAATAGGTGAACCGGATCGTCTTGCGCCGGCTGATCGCCGATTCGATCTTGGCCAGATGGGCCGCGACCTCGGGGCTGTAGTCGCCGCCCAGAAGGTTGACCGACACCGTCCTGACCGCGTGATCATCGAGGGGGCTCGGCCGGCCGAGGGTCAGGTGCTGCAGGGCCAGGCGCAGAGGTTCGGCATAGGCAAACTGGCCGTCCAACAGGTGCAGGCAGGTGTGCAGCGCCGACAGCTCGGCCTCGTCGAAGTCGAGCTCCGGCAGGTAATAGTCCTCCGGCGCCAGGGCGTAGAGGTCGCCGTGGAACGGATCGTCTCCGGGGCGTTCCACCGTGAGGCGCAGGCCCATCGCCTCGATCTCCGTGCGGTCGGCATAGAAGCGGCGCAGGAACGCCTGCTCGCTCATTCCGCCGTAGCCCTCCACCGACTCGTGGATCTCGTCGGCGGTCACAGGACGCCCCTGCGACATGAGAAAAGCGACCAACGAAAGCTGACGGACCAGCTTGTCGTCGTCCCTCATTGCCATCGGTAGATCTCGCTCCCCGGCCGCTCGTCCCGTCGGCGATGATAACCGCCCGATCCATGAGGCCCGAATGTCCGACCTGGCCGCGGCGCGATCGAGGCGGTCGCGGCGGCTGCTAGCCTGCGCGCATGTCCGTCTACGAGCATGATTACGGCATCCCGAGCGAGGACGAGCTCAGCCAGCTCATCGGCGCCGTCACCCCCCACTTTGCCTTCCAGGCGCGGGCCCGCATCGCCGCCTACGCCGCCCGTCTGCCGGCCGACCATCCCCGGGCGTCCGAGCTCGCGGCTCAGCTGGAGCGGCTCGACCGACTCGGATACCGGCGGGGCAACCGGCCGAGGAAACGACCGCCACCTCCCCCCCCCGCCCCCCTTCCCGGCCCCCCCCC
>DAOKZF010000050.1:375-9769 GCA_035325785.1 Miltoncostaeaceae bacterium | reverse complement strand
GCTCGCGTTCATCCATTCACGCGCTCCGATCCGGTCGACCGAGTGGTTGCGACGCGTTCGGAGGAGGCCATTTCAGGTCGGCCCGGCGACGATGGCGCGGTTGCGGCCCGCGTCCTTGGCGCGGTAGAGGGCGGCGTCGGCCGCGGCGCGCAGGGCACGCGCATCCATGTCGTCCTCCAACTGCGCGACGCCGGCCGAGAGCGTGATCCGCCCGGCCTCCGAGAAGGGCACGGCCTCGATCGTGATGCGCACCCGCTCGGCCGCCCCGAGGGCCTCGACGATCGCGGTCTCCGGCATCAGCCAGGCGAACTCCTCGCCGCCGATGCGCCCCAGGGTGTCCTCGGTGCGCGCCTCCTCGCGCAGTCGGTCGGCGAACTCCTGCAGCACCGCATCGCCGGCGAGATGCCCGAACCGATCGTTCACCCGCTTGAAGTGGTCGATGTCGACCATCACCAGGCTCAGGGGGCGATTCCGCCGGCGGGAACGCTCCAGTTCGTTCGCCAGACGATCGAAGAACGCCCGGTGATTGGCCAGACCGGTGAGCGGGTCGCGGGTCGACTGCTCCACCAGCAGGCGCCGGCGTTCGCTGTTGGCGATCGAGATCGCCACCAGGGTCGCGAAGTGCGACATGCGCTCTCCGGCGTCGGCCGGCAATCGGCGGTGGTCGCGGAAGCCCGCGATGATCACCCCCCACACCGCGCCGTCGACGATCACCGGCGAGCTCACCGCGGCGCGAATGCCGAGACGTTCCATCCGCCTGCGTTGGGGCGAATCTGGCGGGAGGTCCTCGCTGCACTCGATGGTGAGCGAACAGGCCCTGCGCACGGTGCGACCGAAGAGGCCATCGGTCAGCTCGGGCATCGGTTCGCCGGCCGCGACGGAATCGCCGGTGGCTCCCAACACGATTCCCAGCCCGTCCTCGGCGCGGGTGATCGTGGCGATGTCGGCGCCCAGCAGGCGTGCGCACTCCTCGGCGGTCGTGCCGAAGACGTTCACCTCGAGGCTCCCGGCGGTGGCGATGCGGGTTGCGACCCGCCTGAGGGCCGCCTGTTCGGCTTCCAGGTCCCGCATCCGCTGCAGGTCCCGGGCGGTGATCGTCTGCAGGTGCGTCGCCGCCAGCGCCAGCGAGGCCACCAGCGCCAACGAACGGATTGTGGCGTGGTCCCGGGAGGTGAAGGTCCGCGGACCGGTGTACGAGCAGATCAGCGTGCCGAGGAACGCCCGGCGCCCGTCCTGCTGCACCGATTCATGTTCGAGGCGCGCTCCGATCAGCGAGCGGAATCCCAAATGGTCGGCCAGACGCGGATGCAGCCGCGGGTCGTCCCGGGCGTCCTCGATCACCAGAACCGGATCCTCACCGCGCAGGAGGGCGTGGAAGGGCAGCTCGGTGAGCCCGCGACCGATCGCGTACTCCAACGGCGCGCGCCGCGCCGGATCGCGCTCGGTGGTGTGGATCGCGTCGACGGTCGCTTCCAGCGGGCGATGCGAATAACAGGTGGCCCGGTCGGCGCTCAGCGCAAGCTGGGCGGAATGCGCAATCTGCGAAAGGGCCGTCGCCAACTCGGGCCGATCGGCGGCTCCGGTGGTCTGTATGCGATGGGTGGACGGGGGATCCATGGATCACTCGGTGGCTGCGAACGCGGACATCCGGTTGCGGAATACCGTGTTCATCGGTCAGCGGCGATCATCCCTACACCCCGAAAGGTTAGCCCAGCGGGGTGACGCCAACCAGCGCCGCCGAGTCGCCGCCGTCCGATGGGGGGCTGATCAGCTCAGGGTCGGCCGTCGTGCGGCCGTGCGCGTGCCCGCGGTCGGGGAACGGGCGATCAACGGGCGCCCGGGCGGGATCGTCATGGGCGTGTGCCCGCCGACGGCCGGACCGAACCAGCGCGACCAGGCGGCGGTGAAGGTGGTGCGCCGCCGTGGGTCGTCGGCGAACGGCGGCGGGATCGCCAACCAGCGCAGGTCGTAGGCCGCCCGGCCCGTGAGCGCGCGCGCCCAGCCGATCGTCGGGGAACGCCGACCCGGGAAGGGACAGGCCAGCCACCACAGCGGCCCCCCGGCCGGCGCCAGCAGCGCATCCATCGCGGCGGCGAAGGCGGCGCATTCGGCCCGGTCGCCGCGAGCGAGGAACGCGCGCCGGTGGCCATCGTCGCGGGTGGTCACCGTCAACGAGCGGCCGGCGCCGACGGAGATGTCGCCGACGCGCACCAGCGCCTCGCCGATCGCGTGGGCCGCCCGGACCGGGTCGAGTTCGCCGTCGGGATATGGATTCAGTCGCGCCAGAGCGCGCAGAGCGGCGAGTCGCCGGTCGGGCAGCGGCTGCGGTGATTCCCGCTCGGTCACACCCGGCGCGTCCTCGGAGGGACCGGCGATCACGATGCTGTCACGCGCCCGGTTGTCGAAGCGCCCCACGGATGCCCAGCGCTCCAGGGCGGCATCGGGATCATCCGCCCGGGCGAGGCATCGAGCGGTGATCGACGTGAGCAGCCCGCGGGGCGGTGGCGCGGCGGGTGAGAGCGCGGGGGGAATGTGTCCGAGGCCCGCCTCGAGCACCCCGTCGTCGGCCGGCGCGACGACCTCGGCGTGGGCGTCGACGAACCGTGCATGGTCGGCGCCGCCCTCCGGGTGGCCCGGTGCCACGCAGACGACGCTCCAATGACTCACGACGGTCGGTGGTTGGTCGGGATCGCGCTCCAGCGACGATCGGCGCAGGCGTGCGGTCAGCGTCGGATCGTCGGCGCAGCCCAGATCGACCAGGCAGTTGACGCACTGATCGCTCCAGTCGTCCCCGGGCGATCGTGGGGTGGTGACGACCACCTGGATCCGTCCGGCGCCGAAGGCGTCGGTGGCCAGACGGATCCAGGTGCGGGGTGTCCAGCGATCCCCGTCGGCCTCCAGGCGCATCAGACCGTCCCCGTCGGGCACCGCCCGCCACCCGCTCAGTTGGCTGGGGGCGCGCTCGCGCAGGGAGCCGATGACCCACTCGGCGTGTCGGGCGGCGCAGCGCAGGCCGTCCGACGCAAGCAGAACCGCCACCACGGCCCTCGTGCGGTCGTCCTCGGCGAGGGCGAGCAGGGTGTCCTGCGCGGTGACGGAGCGCGTACCCGGTGGGCGCTCCTCGTCCGGCGCCGGGCGTTCCTGCGGACACACCACCAGACCGCGCAGGGTCTGGGCGCGCGCGGCGCCCTCGTGCGCCACGATTTCGCACAGTCCGGTCAGTTTCGCGCCAGAATGGCGCAGCAGCCGCTCGCCCTCCCGCGCGGACCCTCGGATGCCGCCGTCGGTCAACGACAACCCCATGTCGGCCAGCGCCCGGCCGATCGCATCCTCGCGCTCGCGCGCCGGCGTCGAGCGGTCGGGCCGCAGTCGGTGCGCCGCATGGGTGCGCAGCAGCGCCAGCCAATCCTCCAGCGTGGGTTCTTCCCGATAACCCTCGCCACCCGGGGCTCCGCGGGGTGGTGGCTCGCCGGCCCAGCGCAGAAAACGCACCGCGGCACGGGCCACGCGAGGTGCGCGCCGGGCGAGATCGTCCCAGGTCGGCGCATCCGTCTCGGGTCCCGGCCCGCCGGCCCGCCGGGGGGCGCCATCGTTCGGATCCTCCCCGGGCTCCGGCGTGCCGAGCCCGTCCGACGGCGGCCGGAAGAGATCGCTCGTCCACCTGCGAAAGTCGAGCGGCCCGGGGTCGTCACGGCGCAGGGCCAGGGTGAGCGCGCGCAGGCCGCCGTCGCGCCGCCCCAATCGGTGCAATTCATGGGGCAGGGGCTCGCAGAACCACACGAGCTCCTGAAACGGGTTCAGGTGGCCCTCGGCGGCGAGGGCGGCGGCCGGCACCCAGACCGTGACCGGCCCCAGAAGGTTCCGATGGAGCGTGCGTTGGGCGCCGGTCGGCTCGCCGCCGGTCCCGGTTCCGGTGCCCAGACCGACGATTCGCGCATCGGGGGCGATGCGCGCGCAGATCAGTCGCAGCGCGAATCCCCAATCCGATGCGAGGTCCTCGCACCGGTCGAGCACGATCGTGCCGATGCCCTCGGCCCGCAGCCGCGCGATCAGGTCTTCGGTCTCTCCGGGGAGTTCCCGCGCCGGAACCTCGTCCTGGCTGCGCGCGGACGCGATCGCGTCCATCAGCGCGGCCAGGGCGGGAGCATCCGCGGTGCGATCGGATGCCCCCGCATCGTCGCCGTCGGCCGCGGGTTGTCTCTGGGGGAGAGCGAGCGTGCGCTGCAACAGCTCACGTGGTTCGCTGCTGCGACAGAGGGCCCGATGGGTGAGCACCGTGACGGGTGACCCGGGATGCCCGCCGACCGTGGCGCGATCGGTGAATCGCGCGGCGGCCCGCGTCCAGCGTTCGGCGCCGAGCGGATCCGGGGTGATCACCAACGTGGGAGCGCCCGACCGTCGAACCAGTTCGAGTCCGATCAAGGTGAGACCCGAGCCCGCCGGGGCGACGACGTGCACGGCCGTGGTCCCGGCGGCCCATGCCCGCTCGCAGGCCTCCAGCACCGTCTGCTGATAGCCGCGCCAATCGCCGCGCAGCGCGAGATCGGCGAACAGACCCTCGTCGATCGGGCCCCTCACGTGGTCGAGAAGTGGGTCGACATGGCGAGGGCCACGATAGCGGCGTGCGCGAGGTCATCCGACCGTGTCGACGGTAATCGTTTAGCCTCCCGCCATGATGAAGATCGTAATCTCCGGCGGCGGCATGGTCGGCATGGCGCTCGCCCAACTTCTGCGCACGCGTGGCTTCGAGCCGATCGTGATCGAAAGGATGCGTGAGGGCGAATACGTCCCGCGTGGCTACATGATGGGCTTCCAGGCCTATCCGGCGATGGAGGACATCGGACTGCTCGACGAGATCCGCGCCGCCGGGCGGGACATCGCTCCCCGTGAGGATGGTTCCGCGGTCGCGATCGCGGTGAATGTCGGCGTGGTGCTGCACGGGCTGGCCCGGGACCTGCCGGTGATGTACGAGCACTCGGTCGTCGACCTGGTGCGCGACGACGACGGCCGGGTCGTGGGGGTTGAGGTCGAAGGGCCCGAGGGGCGCTCCACCATCGAATCGGACCTGGTGGTCGCCTGCGACGGGGTGATGTCGCCGGTGCGCCGCATGGCCGGTCTGGAGGCGAAGGTCACCGAGTTGTCCGACGCGTCGCTGAGCTTCATGAGCCCGGTTCCCAGCCCGATCTCGTTCAGGATGGAGTACTTCGCCGACGGCGGCCACATCGGCATGCTCAGTTGGCCCCAGGGGACCGCGGGTTGGCGCAGCGTCGACAGGATGGGCGAGGAGGCCGCGTTGGCGCCGGGCCTCGATGCGATCAAGAAGATGTGGGCCGAGCTGATCCCCGAGTCGAAGGAGGCGGTCGACGCGCTCACCTCCCTCGACCAGGTGCGCTACGGCGAGCCGCGGATCATGAGCTGCCCGGTGTGGTGGAAGCCCGGCGTGGTGATCATCGGCGACTCGGCGCACTTCTTCGGCCCCGAGACCGGGGTGTCGTCGGCGCTCGGGCTCGGCGATGCGCATGCGTTGGCCGAGGCGGTTCGCCAGAACGCCGACGATGCCGACGCCGCCTGTGCCAGCTACGACACCTGGCGGGCTCCGGTGATTCGCCCCTACGAGGCGACCGACCCCGGCCTGGCGCGCATGATGGGCGCCACCGGCGAGCCGCGTCCGCACGAGATGTGGCCTCCGCCCGCGGCGTGATTCCGGGGTAGTGACAGAACCGCGTTAACCGTTTAGCCTGAGATCATGATGAAGATCGTGATCTCAGGCGGCGGCATGGTGGGCATGGCCGTCGCCGGTCTGCTGCGTCGACGCGGCTTCGAACCGCTGGTGATCGAGCGCATGCGCGCCGGCGCCTACGTTCCCCGCGGCTACATGATGGGTTTCCAGGCGTTTCCGACCATGCAGGAACTCGGACTCTTCGAGGAGCTGCGGGCGGCCGGGCGCGACATCGCCGTGCGCGAGGACGGCACGCCCGTGGCGGTGACGCTGGCGGTCGGCACGGTCTTGGGCGCGCTCGCCCGGGATCTGCCGGTTCAGTACGAACACGCGCTGGTCGGGCTGATCACGGACGCCGACGGGCGCGTCACGGGGGTCGAGGTTCAGGGTCCGACGGGTCACCGCACCATCGAGGCCGACCTGGTCGTGGCCTGCGACGGGGTCACCTCACCGGTGCGCCAGATGGCCGGTCTCACCTACGAGGCGAAGGAGTTGGATGAGGCCCAGCTCACGTTCATGACCGACGCTCCCTCGGAGATTTCCTTCAAGATGGTCTACTTCGCCGACGGCGGGCACATCGGCATGCTCAGCTGGCCGCAGGGGACCGCCGGCTGGCGCAGCATCGACAAGGTGGGCGCCGATCGGGCGCTCGCGCCCGGGGTGGAGGCGATCAGGGAGATGTGGCTGCGGTTCATCCCCGAGGCGGCCGGTGGTCTGGCGGCGCTCACCTCGCTCGATCAGGTCGCCTACCGCCAACCGCGCATGATGAGCACGCCGAAATGGTGGACGCCCGGGGTGGTGATCATCGGCGACGCGGCGCGCTTCTTCGGCCCGGAGACCGGCGTCAACTCCGGTTTGGGCTTGGGCGATGCGCTGGCGCTGGCCGAGGCGATCCGCCAGAACCCGGACGATCCGGATGCCGCCTGCGCCAGCTATGTCACCTGGCGCGAGCCGGCGGTGCGTCCCTACGAGGCGACCGACCCCGGATTGCAGCGGATGGCGGTCGCCACCGGCGAGGCCCGACCCGAGGAGCGTTGGCCGCCGGACGAGGGCTGAGCGGCGTTCGGCGGATGTGCGGGCGCCTGCCCGCGCGGGGCCCGGCGGTGGCGATCAGCCGCCGGCGCCCACGATGTTGCGCGCGTCGGCGCGCACCTGCGCCAGCGATGGTGGGTCAAGGGCGAGCAGTTCCGGGATGCTCACCGGGGTCAGGCCGCGCTTTTTCAGCCAGGGCAGCAGGCGATTGACCGCCTTGAGGGTCTGGCCGCGGTTCTCGTGCAGCAGGATGATCGCGCCCGGCTTCGCGCCCTCCTTGGAGATCCGCAGGATCTCCTGCCAATCGGCCCCCTGCGAGTCGCGGGAATCGACGGTCCACTGCACCTGCAGCAGGCCCCGACGGCGGATCTCGGAGTCGATCGTCGCGGTCCGAGCCCCGTACGGGGGGCGCAGCAGCAGCACCGGCGCGCCGCTCGCGCGCGAGATTGCTCTGCTCGAGTCGTCGATCTCGCGGTTCAACTCGCTCGCGGACAGGCCGGGCAGGTAGGCGTGTGACCAGGTGTGGTCGGCCACCTCGCCGAAGCGCCGCTCGCGTTTGGCCAGGGAACCCCATTGGGCGATGTTCTTGCCGTTGAGGAAGAAGGTGGCGCGCGCCCCGTTCAACTTCAGCGCGTCCAAGGCGGTCTGCGTGTAGGGCCCCGGGCCGTCGTCGAAGGTGAGGGCGATCCAGTGTCCCTTTCCGCCGGCGCGGAACAGGGGCAGGCCGAGGCGGGCGACCCGCGCGACCGCGGCCTGTTGTTCGGCGATCGTGGGCATGCGCTGGCCGAGTGGCACCTCGGCGCGGGATGTTCGGGCGGGAGGCGTCGAGGTGGACGTCGTGCCCGGTGTCGATCCGGCGGCCGCGCGAGCGCTCGCCGAGGGCCCGTCCGGGGACGCCCGGTTCCACGGGTGCGTGACGGCCAGCGCGGTTGCGCCCATGAGGACGATCGCCAGCGTCGCGAACGTCCATCGGCGTCGGCGGCGACGGTGGGCCCGCTGGCGGGCGCGGCGGGCGATGCGGTCGTCCGGCTGCACGGCGCGATCATAGGGGGCGCATCGCGCGGCGTCACGCCTCGCTAGTGTCCGGCGTGACGTTCTCTTTCAAGGAGTCTTCCCCGATGCACACGATGCGCGATGGCACCCTCGTGGACGCCGTCATCCCGCGCCCGTCCGATCGCACGCTGGCGCTCGCCCGCGATGCGGCTCTGGTCGGTGCCGGCATTCTGCTGATGGCGCTCGCCGCCCAGATCACCATTCCCTGGTATCCGGTGCCGCTCACCGGCGGAACCTTCGGCGCCCTGCTGATCGGCGGCCTGTTCGGCCTGCGCCGGGCGACGCTCACCCTTGGTCTTTACGTGCTGGTGGGGATCGCCGGGGCGAGCGTGTTCGCCAACGGCGCCGGCGGTTGGGATTACTTCACCGGCAGCACCGGTGGCTACCTGATCGGTTATGTGCTCGCCGCCGCGACCGTCGGTTTCTTCGCCGACCGGGGCTACGACCGTCAGATCATGAGCATGGTCGGGGTTCTCCTGGTGGCGAACGCCCTCATCTACGCCGTCGGCGTGTCGTGGCTCGCCGCCTGGACGGCTCCGGGTGCGGACGCTCCGTTCGGTTGGAGCGCGGCCTACGAGGCCGGTCTGCAGCCGTTCATCCCGGGCGACATCGTCAAGCTGTTCTTCGCCGCCTGCCTGCTGCCGGGAGGCTGGGCGCTGATGCGGCGCATCGGGGCACGCCGCCAGGGCTGACCCGTTGCCGAATGGGGGCACGGCGCGCGCCCGGCGGGCGGCGCCGTGCCCTACAATTCCTCGGAATGCCGACTAATTCGCAGTCCTCCTCCTCGCCGACGGAGTTCCCGCCGGCCGACCGAGCCGCATGGATGGCCGAGGTCAACCGGGTGCTGGCCCGCGGCCGCGGTGAACTCGACGCGCAACGCCTCGCGGCGCTCTACGACCGCGTGCTGCGCACCCCGACCCACGAGGGCCTGACACTCGAGCCGTTGTACACCGCGGCCGATGCGCCCGCGCCCGGCGCCGAAGGCATGCCCGGGCGCATGCCCTTCGTGCGCGGTGCCCACGCCGACCGTGCGGACGGCGGATGGGACGTGCGCCAGGCCGTCGTGGTGCACGGCGACGGCGCCGGTGCCGTCGGCGCGGCCCTGCAGGAGTTGGAGGGGGGCGCCGATTCGGTCGAACTCGATCTGCGCGACGCCCGGCGGATCGACGCGGATCTGCTCGGGCGAGTGCTCGAGGGCGTGGTGCTCGATGCCGCCGCGATCGGCCTGCAGGCCGGCGAGCGGGGCGCCCAGGCGGCGCACGCCCTGGGTGAGCTGTGCGCCCAGCAGGGCATCGACCCAACCCGTTTCCGCGGCTCACTGGGCCTGGACCCCCTGGGCGACCATGCCGGCGCGGGCGGGGCCGGCGCCGCGCTGACCGACGCGCTGGCCGAGACCACCGCGCTGAGCGTCCGAGTCGCCGAACGGAACCCGGGGGTTCGCACGATCGCCGTCGACGGTGTGCGCTACCACGCGGCCGGCGCCTCCCACGTGCAGGAGATGGGGATCGCGCTGGCGGGCGGAGTGGCCTATCTGCGGGCGCTCGAGGGGGCCGGGGCGGGGGTCGCGGGGGGCCCCCGGGCGGGGGGGGT
>DAOKZF010000050.1:0-365 GCA_035325785.1 Miltoncostaeaceae bacterium | reverse complement strand
TCCGCCTGGCCGCCGGGGCCGACCAGTTCCTGACGATCGCCGCCCTGCGCGCCTTTCGCCGGTTGTGGGGGCGGGTGGGTGAGGCCTGCGGACTGCCCCCGGCGGCCCGCGGCGCCCACATCCACGCCATCGGTTCGCCGGCGATGGAGACCCGCTACGACCCGTGGGTCAACCTGCTGCGGGGCACGGTCGCCTGCTTTGCCGCCGGTGTGGCCGGAGCCGATGTGGTGAGCGTGACGCCCTACGACCGCGCGCGCGAGGGCGCGGCGGGCGGACTCGGCCTGCGTCTGGCGCGCAACACCCAGCGCCTGCTGATCGACGAATCCGGCATCGGTCGCGTGATCGATCCGGCCGGTGGTTCCTTC
>DAOKZF010000049.1:8613-9829 GCA_035325785.1 Miltoncostaeaceae bacterium | reverse complement strand
CCGACCTCGGCCGGGCTGAGGGCCAGCGCCCGGCCGACGCGCACCGCCGCGCCGGTGACCAGCGCGCGTCGACCGGCGAGCGAGCCGTTCACCGCGTCTCCATGCCGAGCAGGGCGCCCATGCGCCGGGCGGCGCGGCCGCGGTGCGACAGGGCGCTCTTCTCCTCGCGGGTCAGTTCGGCCATGGTGCGGGTATCTCCTGAGGGGATGAACAACGGGTCGTAACCGAAGCCGCCGCGGCCGCGCAGCGCCGGGGCGATCCGCCCGTCGCAGCAACCGGAGGCGACCAGCATGCGCTCATCCGGGGTCAACGCGACCAGCACGCAGACGAAGGCCGCCCGCCGGTCGTCACCGTCGCCCAACTCGTCGAGCAGACGGGCGCAGTTGGCGGCGTCGTCGGCGTCGGGCCCCGCATAACGGGCGCTGAACCCCCCGGGCCGACCGCCGAGGGCCGTCACCGCCAGGCCGGAGTCGTCGGCCATCACGATCGCATCCGGCGCGGCCAACGGGCGCAGGGCGGCGGCCTTGATCCAGGCGTTCTGCAGGAACGTGGTGCCGGTTTCCTCGACGCTGTGGCCGTCCGGCCCGCCGGAAACCCGGGCGTCGGGCCACAGTTCGGCGAACTCAGCGGCCTTGTGGGCGTTGCCGGTGGCCAGCACGATCTTCACCCGGCGACCGCCGCCCGCTGCAGAGCGGTGATCTCCTCGATGCCGCGTTCGGCCAGGTCGAGCAGGGCGTTGAGTTCCGACCGGGTGAAGGTCTGCCCTTCGGCGGTCGCCTGCACCTCGACCAGCTGCCCGGAGCCGGTCATCACCACGTTGATGTCCGATTCGGCCCGCGAGTCCTCCGCATAGGGCAGATCGAGCACCGGCCGCCCATCGACGATCCCCACGCTCACCGCCGCGATGCTGTCGCGCAGCGGCACGGCCGCCACCGCGCCCGCGCTCACCAGTTTCGTCATGGCCTGATGGAGTGCCACCCACGCACCGCTGATGCCGGCGCAGCGGGTGCCGCCGTCGGCCTGCAGCACGTCGCAGTCGACCCAGATGGTGCGCTCACCGAGCGCCTCCATGTCGACCACGGCCCGCAGGGAGCGGCCGATCAGCCGTTGGATCTCGCCGCTGCGCCCGTCGAGCTTGCCGCGGCTGATGTCGCGCGCCTTGCGTCGGCCGGTGGAGGCGGGAAGCATGCCGTATTCGGCGGTGACCCAGCCGCGG
>DAOKZF010000049.1:0-8603 GCA_035325785.1 Miltoncostaeaceae bacterium | reverse complement strand
ACCGTCGATCGAGGCGGTGCAGATGACCTGGGTGTCGCCGATCGCGATCAGTGCGCTGCCGTCGGCGGGCGCCACGAACCCGGGAGTGATGATGACCGGGCGCAGTTGATCGGGGGCGCGCCCGTCGGGGCGTTCGTTTTCGCTCACCCGGCCAGCTTAGCGACGCCGGCGGGCGACCCGTGCATCGACGCCGTCGGCGCCGGCGGCGTATTTTGTTTGATGCTGCGTGGATTAATCCGAAGCGGGAGGACGCATGGCGGCCAGCGGGGCGGGCGAGCAGAGCCGGAGCGGCGGCACGTGCAAGGTGCCCGGCCAGCGCGCCCAGCAACGGCTCGGCACCGTCGGTGGCCCCCCGTGGCAGTTGCCGAGCGCCCTGCTGGCCTTCGGCGCCCTCGGGTTCCTCGCGGGCGCCCTGGCGCTGGTGTTCTCGGCGCCCGACTTCGCGCGCCTGAACTTCTACGGCCCGGTGCAGCTCGCCACCGTGCACCTGTTCGCGTTGGCGTTCATGTCGGTGGTGATCGTGGGAGTGCTGTTCCAAATGGTCCCGGTGCTCCTGCGCCGCGCCCTGGCCGCACCGGGTCCGGGCGTGGCGATCGCCGTGGGCGTCGCCGGGGGCGCCTGGGCCCTGGTGGCCGGTTTCCTGCTGGACCGTGATCTGGCGGTGGCCACCGGCGGCACGGTGGTGCTGATCGCCGGGGGCGCGTTTGTGATCTGTGCGGCACGGGCGATCCTGGCCGCACGGGCGGCGGGCACCTTTGGGGCCGCGGGCGCCGGGCTGCTCGTCGCGGTGAGTTGGTTCGCGATCACGCTGCTGGCCGGAGCCACGATGGCCGCGAACCTGGTCTGGTCGTTCCTGCCCGTCGCGCGGCGGATCGACATCATCGCGGCCCACGCCACGGTGGCGATCGGCGGGTGGATCGTGGGGATGATCCTGGTGATGGCGATGAAACTGGCGCCGATGCTCTCGTTGGCGCACGCCCGTCGCCCGCAGATGGGCAACTACGGCCTGGCGGCGTGGCATGTGGGGTTGGTGCCGACGGCGCTCGGTCTGCTGTTCGGCGTGAGCTGGCTGACCGGTATCGGGGTCGTGATCCTGTTGGTCGCCGCGCTCACCTTTGCCGCCTTCACGCTGGATGTGATCCGCTCGCGCAAGCGGGAGCTTCAGGCCCCCCTGGTGCATCTGGCCTTCGGGGTGGCGGCCCTGGTGGCGGCCGCGCTGGTCGCGCTGTGGGCCCTGTGGGGTGACGGCAACCCGATCCGCGCCGCGGTGGCGGCCGGGATACTGGTGCTGGTGGGATTCGGTGCCGGGGTGACCGCGGGGCACCTGTTCAAGCTGCTGCCGATGGTGGTCTGGACCGGCATTCACGCCAAGCGCGCCAACCAGCCGGGCGCCCCGCGCCTGTCGGACATGTACCCGGACGCGTGGGCGCGGGTGGAACAGGTGGCCTTCATCTGCGGCGTCACGGTGCTGACGGTGGCGGTGTTAGGCGGTTGGGGTCCGCCGGCCCTCGTGGGGGCGCTCGCCATTTTCGCGGCCGCCATCGCGACGGGGATCGCCTGTGCGCGTTTTCTGTGGATGACCCGCGCCGATGCGACGCTGCCGGCGCGCAGGCCGGGCGGGCTGCCGGCCCATCTGAGGGCGGCAGCCCAGGGCGGCGGCGGCCCGGCGGACGCGGGTGGCGCACCGAAACCCCACCATCCGCACGGCCCTCACGCCGCCCGGGCGGCGGACGCGCCGACGGGCGCGACGCGCGCGGGTGCCGGCGCACCCAACACGGCGACCTCGCCCGAGGCCGACGGGGCACCCGTGCAGGCGCCGACCGGGAGTTCGGCCGCCGAGGAATGACCCATCCGGCCGACCGTCGGTTGAACTATCCGACGCGGTGGATGATCTCCCCGTGCAGGATCGAGAACCAGCCGTCCGGCGCCGCCGCCCACGCACGCCAGGCGTCGCTGATTTCCTTCAGGGTCCCCCGCGTCGCCAAACCGCGAGAGGTGAGCTGTTCGGCGATCGTCGAATCGAGGATCCGCTCGGCCCAGGCGCCACCCCATGCGGCCCGTTCCTCGGGGGTCGCGTAGCACCAGGTGCTCGAGGTGGCGGTGACCTCCTCCAGGCCGGCGGCATGCGCCCACGCCAACAGGCGCCGGCCGGCGTCCGGTTCGCCGCCGGTGGCGCGCGCGACGGTGCGATACAGGTGCAGCCAGTGGTCGAGGGCGGGGAGCCGAGGCCACCAGCAGAACCCCGCATAGTCACTGTCGCGCACGGCGACGATTCCCCCGGAGCGAGTGACGCGCGCCATCTCGCGCAGCGCGCCCACCGGGTCGGGGACATGCTGCAGCACCTGGTGGGCGTGGGCGACATCGAAGCTCGCGTCGGCGAACGGCAACCGTTGGATGTCGGCGATGCGCAGGTCGACGTTGCGGACCTCGCGCAGGGCGAGTTCCGCCCGCACGATCGCCAGTTGATCGTCGCCGATTTCGGTGGCCGTGATCCGCCCGACGCTGCGGGCCAGGTCGGCGGTGATCGTGCCCGCGCCGGCGCCGATATCGAGCAATCGGTCGGTGGGTCGCAGCGACGGCAGCAGGTACGCCGCCGAATTGCGCGCGGTGCGTGTGCGATGCGCGCGCAGCACCGATTCGTGGTGGCCGTGGAGGTAGCGCGCCATGGGGCCTCCCGAGGCGGGGGATCGATCGGTCATCCCACAGCATGCGCCCTCACTCCGACCCGCGGAAGACCCTCCGTCCCCGGCGGGAGGTTAGGCTGGCGCGCATGGATCACAACGCGCGCGATCTCGCCCGGTTGCTGGCCGATGCCGGGCATGCGGTGGTGCTCACCGGCGCCGGCGTGTCGACCGAGAGCGGGATCCCCGATTTCCGCTCGGCGGGCGGAATCTGGGAGAGGTACGACCCGACGGTGGTCGGATCGTTGGCCACCTTCCTCAGCGAGCCGGAGCGTTTCTGGGAGTTCCATCGTCCGCGGATCGACATGCTCGCCGGGGTGGAGCCGAACCCGGCCCACCACGCCCTGGCCGAGCTGGAGCGACGGGGGATCGTGCGCGCGATCATCACCCAGAACATCGATCGGCTGCACGCGCGGGCGGGCAGCGTGAACGTGATCGAGGTGCACGGTTCGCTCGATCGCGGGGTGTGTCTGCGCTGCGAGGCCACCTACAGTCTGGATGAAACCGTCGCGCGCGCCGACGCCGACGAGCGCGGTGTGCCGTGGTGCAACTGCGGTTTTCAGCTGAAGACCGGGGTGATTCAGTTCGGCGAGCCGTTGCCGCCCGCCGCGATCGAGGCGGCCTTCGACCACGCGCAACGGGCCGATGTGATGCTGGTGGTCGGCTCCAGCCTGCTGGTGGAGCCGGTGAGCCGTCTGCCGCAGGTGATGCTGGACGGCGGCGGCCGGCTGGCGATCCTGACCGAGAGCGACACCCCCTGCGACGGGCGCACCAGCGTGCGGCTGCGCGGGCGCGCGGGCGGGCAGCTGACCGAGGTGCTGGCAGCCCTCGCGCCCTGAATCGGTGGCCTCACCCTCGAGTTGACGGTTTGTCTTTTTCCGTCACGACGCCACTCAAACCGCTCTTCGGTGCGCTTTCTTGCTCATGCCACGCGCCGTGGCATACACACATCACACCTCAGAGTCGTTCGTCGAGCCAGGAAACCACCGCGTCGGTCAGCTGGCGGTCACGACCGGTGAACAGGTGATCGGCACCGGGGACCGTGTGGTGGAAGACGCTCGGGCAGCCCCCCTGGCGGGCGAGCATCTCGAGCTCGGTGCCCTCGCGGTCGGTGATCAGCTCGTCCTCCCCCGCCTGGATGATGGCGAAGGGCACGTTGATCCGTCCCACCTGCAGCCGGCTGATGGCGTGCATCGCCTCCGGCCCCCGGCTGAACCACCAGGTGCGGTAGGTCCAGATCTCGCAGTCGAGCGGCCGCTGGCCGAACCCGCGGGCGTTGCGCACCAGGAAGATCCGGTCGCTGGGCGAGCGCTCGTAATCGGGCCCGAGCCGTTCGCGCACGATCTCGGCCACCTCGTCGTAGCCCGGGTTCGCCCCGAAGTAGTTCCAGCGCAGGTGGAGGGCGCCCGGGAGGGACGCCGGATGAGCGAGCGTGCAGACGCCCACCACGTCGGGCGACTGCTTCAGGGCATGGTGGTAGGTGACCAGGGTCGATCCCATGCTGAACCCCAACAGCACGATCCGCCGAAAGCCGCGGCGGCGCAGCACGTTGAGGGCGGCCTCGATGTCGAGCGGGGTGCGGTGCATCAGCCCGCCACCGAAGAACACGCCGTAGTTGGCCATGCGCGTGTTGGCCGAGAGCACCGTGAACCCGGCGTTGGCCAGCGCGAACGAGATCCGCCGCGGCACCCCGGTGATGTAGTTGCCCACCGAGCCGTGGACCACCAGCACCGCGATGCGCCGGCGGCGTTCGTTGTCGCCCCGCGGGTGAAAGATGATGCCGTCCCAGGTGTGCTTGTCGTCGGTGGTGAAGGTGACCAGGTCGACGATCAGGCGGCGGTCGTCGCTGCCGAACACCGGCCGGCGCGGTCCGCGTCCGCGGGGAATGAACCAGCTGTCGGTGCTCATCTCAGGCCTTGCGTTTCAGCCACGAGATGACCGCATCCCGGGTGGCGATTTCGCACCCCTCGAAGGAGTGACTGGCGCCGTCGATGGTCACGACCTCCACGTCGGGGTTGCCCCCCTCGCGGGCGACGCGCGCCAGATCGTGGGCCTCGTGGTGGAAGACCACCTGGTCGCGGTTGCCCTGCACCAGCAGGATCGGCGCCCACACCTGAGCGATCTGCAGGTGGGCCTTGGCCGAGGTGGCCCGCGGGCCGCGCGAGTGCCACCAGGTGCGGTAGGTGTAGACCTCGCTGTCGCCGGGGCGGGTGGTCGGCCCGCGGCTCTGCTCCACGATCACCAGGCGATCCAGATCGGGATCGTCGGGAGTGTCGCCGAGGGCCTCCAGCACGGTGGCGGTCAGCTCGTCGTAGTCGGGTTTGGCGTGGTAGAGCCGGGCGCGGCGTTCCATCGATTCGGGCAGACCCCAGGGGTTCCCCAGGCACAGGAGGCCGCGCAGGGTGGGCACGTGGTGGGTGGCGGCGTAGCGCGTGGCGAGCGTCGCGCCGCTGGAGTAGCCGCTGATGATGAGCGTGTCGTAGCCCTCGGAACGCAGCCAGCGCACGGCGGCGTCGATGTCGCGGATGGCGTCCTCGAAGATCGCCTGGCCGAACAGTTGCCCCACGTTCGCCATGCGCGTTTCGAGCACGAGCACCGGGAAACCGGCCCGCGCCAGCGGAGCCGGATAGAACCGCAGCGTGCCGACGAGGAAGTTGCCCATGATGCCGTGGACATGGACGATCGCGGTGCGCCGACCGGTGGAACGGTGGCGGATGCGCAGGGCGCGTTCGTCGATCGTGAACAGGGCGTCGTGCACCTGTCCATCGGCGGCCGTCAGGGTCACCAGGTGCCGAACGATCGCCATGTCAGCCGGGGCGTTGGTGGACGGCGGTGGCCGCGGGGTCGATCACGGCGATGTCGCCGAGCGGCATCTGCCGGAAGCGCCCGCCGGTCTCGCGGGGGGGTGGATGAGGGCGATGCGCGGGGGCGGCATGTGGAGGAGGCGCCCGCCGGTCTCGCGGAAGGATTCCGGGTCGCCGCTGCAGGCGAAGCGGTAGTGGCCGGTGGGGCCGTTGGGGGGCCGGCGCAGCTGTTTGCGGGTGAGGGTCTCCCCCACCTCCTGGGCCAGCGCCTCCCCGCTCTTGATCAGCGTGACGCCGGGCAGGCTGCGGCGCAGCAGGCGTTCGATCATCGGATAGTGGGTGCAGCCGAGGATGGCCGTGTCGACCTGCGCGTCGATCAGGGGTGCGGTGTACTCGTGGACCATCGCGACGATCTCGTCGGTGACGACGGCGCCGCTTTGGATGGCCGGCGCGAGCAGGGGGCATTCGACGCTGGTGACGGCCACGCCGGCGTCATGGGCGGCGATGATCTTGGGGTACGAGCCGGAGTTGACGGTGGCGGTGGTGGCCAGCAGACCGACCCGTCGGTTGCGGGTGGTCTGAACGGCGGCGTGCGCCTCGGGACCCATCACGCCGACGATCGGCATGTCGAGGTGCTGTTGCAGCCACGGAAGCACGGCGGCGGTGGCCGTGTTGCAGGCGATCACGATCAGTTTGACGCCCTGTTCGGTGAGCCACCCCGCGATCGCGAGCGCCCGCGCGCGCAGCTGGTCGACCGTCTTCTCCCCGTAGGGGAAAAATGCGGTGTCGCCGAAGTAGATGAAGTCCTCGGCCGGCAGGGCGGCGAGCAGTTCATCGAGCACGGTCAGGCCACCGACGCCGGAGTCGAACACGCCGATCGCCTGGTCGAGGCTGAGCGAGGTTGGGGTCACCGCGAAAGGATAGTCGGGCGCACCGCGGGCGGGTCGGCCCCTGCCCCCACCGGGGCCGGGCCAGCGCTCAGGTGGTGAGGCGGTGGTAGCTCCGGTTGCAGTAGACCAGCGGGTCGGTGCCGGCCAGTTCGGTGTCGAGCACCCGTCCGATCAGGATCGTGTGGTCGCCCCCATCGAGCAGGTCGTGGCGGGCGCACACCAGGCGCGCGACCCCGGCCGGCAACACCGGCAGGTTGTGTTCGTCGCGCCGGTCGGGCTGTCCGTCGAACTTGGCGGCGCCGGCGTGGGCGAAGCGGGCCGACAGCTCGTCCTGTCCGCGGCCCAGAAGATGCACCGCGAAGCGTTCCGCCCCGGTCAGCGCATCGTGGGCGTAGGCCGAGCGGGCGATGCACACCAGGACCAACGGCGGGTCGAGCGACAGCGACGAGAACGAGGCGGCGGTCATCCCCACCGGGCTCCCGTCGGATTCGCTGGCGGTGAGAATCGTGACGCCGCTGGCCCACCGGGCGAGTGTGTCGCGAAAGCGCTGCTGTTCGATCGACGGCGGCTCGAGCATGCGGGTGAGGCTACAGGGCAATCGTTTAGCGAGGCCCGGCCGGGGGCGCCGACCCCCACCGGCCTCGACCTGCGATCATGCGCCCCGGCGGGCGTGTAGCTCAGCGGTTAGAGCAGGGGACTCATAATCCTTTGGTCGCAGGTTCGATTCCTGCCGCGCCCATCCCGCGGACCGCGGATTCCGCGATGGCCACCGGTCTCCGGCCCGTCAACCCGAGCCCGATGGCATCCCGATGAGCGCGGGGCCGGGCGAGGGCCCGATCGGCGTAGAGCGCCGGGGGCGAGCGTGGATGAGTTCCGGCACTCATCCTGCATTCATGTGCCGGGAGTGTGATCGCCTTCGGAGCGCCGACAGGCGGCGTTCCCTCGCGTCCCACCGGGTCCGCGAGCACCGATGGCGCCACCCGTGCGGGAGTGCCCATGACGATGGTTGAGAGAACGAGTGCCACGTCCCCCGTGGCTGAGGTCTCAACGACGAAAGCGAGCCGCATGAGCCGCATGCCCCTGTCGACACGCCGGCGCCCGGTGGTCGCACGATGACGATCACGTACCTCCAGAGCGCGGTGCTCGGAGCACTCCAGGGCGTGTCGGAGCTGTTCCCGATCTCCAGCCTGGGGCACAGCGTGGTCATTCCGCAGCTGCTCGGATGGGACATCCATCAGAACGATGCGTACTTCCTGGCATTCCTGGTCGCCACCCATCTGGCGACCGCCCTGGTGCTGCTCGGTTTTTTCTTTCGGGACTGGCTGCGAATTTTCCGTGGGCTGGGGCGGAGCATCCGCCGGCGCGAGATTGCGCCCGCAGACACCGATGCCCGCCTCGGCTGGCTCCTGATCGTCGGAACCGTGCCGGCCGGGATCGCCGGCCTGTTGTTGGAGCACACGCTGCGCCATCTGTTCGCGTCCGCGCACGTTGCCGCGTTGGCCCTAATGGTCAACGGTGTCCTGTTGCTCGGTGCACAGCGACTGCGTCGACGCGCCCCAGCGGACGGACCTGAGCAGCCCGATGCACGGATTGCGCGCGGTCTGTCGTGGCGCAGCGCCCTCGGGGTCGGTGCCGCACAGGCGCTCGCCCTCATTCCGGGGATCAGCCGATCGGGCGCCGCGATGGGCGGAGGGCTGCTGGCGGGTCTTTGCCACGAGGGTGGCGGGCGGTTCGCCTTTCTGCTCGCCACGCCCATCATCGGGGCCGCGGCGATCCTCAAGTTGCCCGAGCTGATGGGCCCGGCCGGCGACGGTGTCCGCGGCCCGGCTCTGGTCGGCGCCCTGTTCGCCGCCGGCTCGGCCTATCTGGCGGTGCGCGTCCTGATGCGGTATCTGCGCGCCCACACGCTGACGCCCTTCGGGATCTATTGCCTGCTCGCGGGGGGCGTGGCGACGTTGATCCTCACCGTCGGCTGATCGCGGCACCGGCCGACCAACGGTCGCGGCACCGGCCGGCCAACGGTCGGTGCACCGCCGCGCGGACCGCACCGAACGGGTCGGCGCCTCTCATCTCGGGCTCATCTTCGAGGCGTGTACTGGGTGCGTTAGGCAAAGGCGGTCCACCGCGTTGAGTGAGAGGAGCCACGGCCATGGGTGATCCGATGGGTTTCCTGGGCAGCGTGTGGACCTCCCTGCTCACGGTGGCGCCGATCCCGTTAGCGATCGGCC
>DAOKZF010000048.1:0-9865 GCA_035325785.1 Miltoncostaeaceae bacterium | reverse complement strand
CCGGGCGGGATCGATCCCAGACCGGCGGCCCAGGGCGAATCGGGCGGGAACCAGGTGGGGTTCATCTGCTTTTCGATCACCCGGTATTCCCCGGTTGGTGTCTCGTGTCCGGGCTGGCCGGTGGCGATCTTGTAGGTCTTCACGACCTTGCCGCCGCGGATCAGGCGCAGGGTGAAGTCGCTCAGCGTCACGACGATCTTGCCGATCATGGCCGAACGCACCTTCTCGTCGACCCGACCGTTCACCGGGATCTTCTGCTGGCGCTGATAGGCCCGCACCGCCCTGAGGGTGCGCGTGTCGTACTCGCCGTTCGGCTCGCTCTTCAACACGCCCGCTTCGCGCAGACGCTCCTGCAGCTGGGTGACGTCGGCTCCCCGGGCGCCGAGCACCATGTCGTTCACGCCGAAGGTCTCGCTGCTGTCGACCATCACGGTGTGTTTCACGCTGCTGGCGTTCTTGGCCCGATCTGTGGCGATCACGCTCACCGAGTTTTTGCCCTGGGGAAGCCTGCCGATCGACAGCGCGAAGCGGTCACCGTCCAGTTGCAGGGCGGACGCGTCGGCGGACGCCTCGGTGTAGCCGCTGCTCTCCTGCGCGCCGCCGGCGGCCTGGGAGCCGGGGACGTTCAGCACCCGCTGCCCGTTCACCATCACGGTGAAGGTGAGGTCGCGCGGGTTGTCGCCGGCCACGCGACCGTAGATGCGCGGCTCGTCGGTCTCGGTCATCGGGCCGCTCGAGGGAGCGCTCACCGAGAGGTTCGGCGCGGTCGTGTCGACCCCGGTGCGCCGGCCGCGGCGGGTGGTGTTGCCGGCGTGGTCGGCGGCGGTGATCGTGGCGACGACCATGCCCTCGGGAAGTCTCACGGTGCCTGCCCAGCGGCCCTTCGGGCCGGTGGTCACGGCGCGCGTACCGCCGCGATAGGCGATCGTCACGGTGCTGCCGGGCTCGCTGGTGCCGGCGAAACGCACCTTCGCGCGGGAGCTGACGCTGCCGGCCGGCGGCGAGATGATCGTCAACGGCGGGGCCTTGGTGTCGACGGCGAAACGCCAGTCGGCATTCACGGTGCGGGCGAACACGTTCGGGTTCGAGAAGCGCACGGCGACGGTGTGCTCACCGTCGGGCAGGTCGCCGGTCGGCACGCTCACGCGCCGCCCGATGGTGCGCGCCGAGGCGGTCACGTCGCGTCCGTCCACGGTGATCGACAGGTCGTGCAGGCGAGGGTCACCCGCGACCGTGAAGGCCACCTCCTGCGCCGCCGCGTTGACCGCCCCGCCGGGGGCGGGGGTCATCTGCGCGACCTGCGGTCGGTCCGCGAACTGGAAGATCAAGAAGGTGGCCGCCACGACCACCGCCAGCGCGACGAGAATCAGGGTCACAAGACCCCCTCGTCGTGTCCCCAACGCCTGCACCCGCGGCCTCCCGTCGCCCGTCCCGCAGGGGAACCTATCAAGAGGGACGGCTGTCGCCCCTCGTAATCGGTCCCCTCGTGTAAAGAGGGGTATCCCTTAGGGCATTTTCACGTCGGGGGCGGCAACTCCTGCATCGCCAGGTGGCGCAACGCGTCGACCACCTGGGTGGGATCGGCGAGGTGACCATCGGCCTGGGCGAGGATGTTGGCCGGCACCTCGCTGCTCGAGACCGCCAGGGCGAGCGCGAGGTCCAATTGACCCTCGTCGACCAGCGCGCGCAGCGCCGCCCACGCGTCGGCGTCGGTCGTGTCGTCGCCGAAGTAGACGGCCCGACGCAGACCCTGCCCGTCGAGCAGCGCGCGCACCGCCGTGCCCTTGTCCACCGCGAGCCCGGGGCGGATCTCCAGCACCTGCCGCCCGGGTCGGGCCACCAGGCCCTCGGCCTCGGCGCGGGCGCCGATGCGTTCGAGCAGGTCCGCGGCGGCCTGCGCGTCGGGGGCGCCGCGGGTGTGGAAGCTGATCGTCGCGCCCTTCTCCTCCAGACGGACCCCGGCCTGCTCCAGGCGCTCGCTGGGCCAGGCGCGCGCGAACGCCTCGATGGCGACCAGCTGATCGGCGACCCCGGGGGCGAAACCCGCCCGCCCGTCGGCGGTGCGCAGCTCCATGCCGTGGTTGCCGGCGTACACGCAGCCGGGCAGGCCGACGAGCTCCTCCAGGTTGGCGAGGGCGCGCCCGCTGACGAAGCCCACCATGCCCATCCGTCCGCGCAGGACGGTGAGCTGCTCGAGCGCCCCGGGGGCCAGACGCACCAGTTCGGGACGCGCGACGATCGGCGCCAAGGTACCGTCCAGATCGCAGAACACCGCCGAACGCTCCGGCGCCGCGCGCAGTGGCTCGAGCAGGTCCAGGATTTCCGGGGGGAGGCTCACGTTGAGCGAGGCTAGCAACGGCACCCGGCGCGAGGGCGCCGATATGGGCGCGTTGGTACTGATCGGGTTGGTTGCCGGCCTGTTCTCGGCCCTGTTCGGGGTGGGGGGCGGCATCGTGATGGTGCCGTTGCTGATGGCGCTGATGCACTTCGACGCCAAGGTGGCGGCCGCCACGTCCCTCGCCACGATCATCTTCACCGCGATCTGGGGCACCCTGGCGCACGGCGCGTTCGGCAACGGGAATTGGGCGGTGGCGGCCCTGGTTGGCCTGCCGGCCCTGGTCGGGGTGAGCATGGGGATCGCCATCAAGGCCCGCATATCCTCGGCCACGCTCACGTACGCGTTCGCCGCCCTGATGGTGGCCGCGGCGATCCGGCTGGTGATCGGATGAGCCCGGTCGAGATCGGCGAGGTGGCGGCCCTCGGCGTGTTGGCCGGCATGCTGGCGGGCATTTTCGGGGTCGGTGGCGGGGGGATCTTCGTGCCCGCCCTCACGCTGGTGCTCGGCCTCGCCCAGCTCGAGGCGGAGGCGACCTCGCTGCTGGCGATCGTGCCGGTGGCGATCCTCGGTTCGTGGCGCAATCACCAGGAGGGTGGGGTGCGCTGGCGCGACGCGCTGATCATGGGGCTCGCGTCGATCGCGACCGCGGTGCTGGGAACATGGTTGGCCGACCTCAGCCCGGATCGCGTGCTGCGCATCGGGTTCGCGGTGCTGTTGGTGATCACCGCGGTGCGCATGACCCTGCACACGCGGTCCCTGCAGCGCATGCGCCGCGGCGAGGAGTGACGGGCCGAACCGCCCTCCGATCGGAGGGCGGCGTTCACGAACGCTGACGCCCCCGCGCCGATCGGGTGGCGGGCGGACCGCTGCGCCGTCGAGGCGGTGTGGGGGGCGGGCCACATCGGTCGTCGGCCCGGCCACCCACACCGCGGGTGAATCAGGGGGCGATCAGCGCCTCGGCCGCGCTCTGGCAGACGCTCAGCAGCGGACCGGCGAACAGGGCCAGGGCGATGATGCCGGCTCCCAGGCTGACCGCGATGATCCCCGCGGCGCCGGTGACCGGCAGCGTGCGACCGAGGCGGTCCTCGTCGCGCGCGCCGAACCAGGTGACCGCGATCACCCGCAGGTAGTAGCCCAGGCTCACGATGCTGCCCAACGCGCCGACCGCCGCGAGCCAGATCATGTCCACATCGACCGCCGAACCGAACACCAGCAGCTTGCCGATGAAGCCCGACAACGGCGGAAAGCCGGCGAGCGAAAGCATCGAGAGGGTCAGCACGGTGCCCATCCACGGACGGGCGTGCCCGTAGCCGGAGAAGGCGGAGATCCGCTCGCCGTCCTCGACCTCGCGCTCGCGGATCGCGACGATCACGAAGGCGGCCATCGTGGCCACGGCGTAGGCCATCAGGAAGTAAATGACCCCCTCGGTGCCCTGCACCGTTCCGGCCGCCACGCCGATCAGCAGGTAACCGGCCTGGGCGATGCTCGAGTAGGCGAGCATGCGCTTGAGGTTCTCCTGCACCAGCGCCGCGAGGTTCCCGACCACGATGCTGGCGACGGCGACCGCGGCGATCATGACCCGCCAGTCGACGTTCATGTCGGGGATCAGGCCGGTGAACAGGCGCAGCAGGGCGGCGAAGGCGGCGGCCTTGGTGGCGGTGGCCATGAAACCGCTGATCGAGGTCGGCGAGCCCTCGTAGACGTCCGGCGCCCACATGTGGAAGGGGGCGGCCGAGGCCTTGAAGGCCAGTCCGGCGCAGATGAGCACGAATGCGGCCAGCAGGAACGGTTCGTCCAGCAGGCTGCTGCCGGCCAGCCGGTCGCCGATGGCGCTCAACGAGGTCGACCCGGTGGCACCGAAAAGGAAGGTCAGGCCGTACAGCAGCAGGGCGGCGCCGACCGCGCCGGTGATCAGGTACTTCAACCCGGCCTCGAGTGAGCGCGAACGCCACACCTCGAGCGCCGCGAGCACGTAGAGGGCGACCGACAGCACCTCGATGCCGAGGAACACCGAGATCAGGTCGCCGGCACCGGCGACCAGCATCATGCCGGCGGTCGCCACCAGAATCAGGCTGACGTATTCCCCGCGCCGGTCGACGGCCGCCGGGTCGCGCCAGCCGATCAACAGCGTGGCGGCGGCGCAACCGAGGAAGATGATGTTGAAGATCAGCGCGAAGCGAGCGCCCCGCAGGCCGCCGTTCGACGCTTCGACGCGGGCACCCCACAGCACCAGGCTCATCACGATGGCGGCGACGATCCCGGCGAGGCCGAAGATGGTCGGCCCGTGGCGGCGCACCGGCCCCGGCTTCACCAGGCCGACGCTGGTGGCGAGCACGGCCGTGCCCGAAACGATCAGCAGGGGCGTCGTGGCATAGACGTTCAAGGCGCTCACGGCGTCGGCTCCTGCGGGTTGTCGGTCTGCGGGTCACCCGGCAGCGGCAGCGCGTCGGGCGGCGGGTTCGGCACGATCACGGCGCGAATCTGGTCCGCGGGCCGCTGTGCGGCCATCTGCGCGGGCGCGATGCCGCGCGCGAGGGTGTCGGTGGTGGCGTCCACGATGCCGCGCGGCCAGAGGGCGATCACCAGCATGGCCGCGATCAACGGCAGCAGGAAGACGTAGTCGCGCACGCGCAACTCGGCGCCGGCCGCCCGCCCGCCGGCATGCGGGCCGTTCATGGTCACCTGGTAGAGGCGCAGCATGTAGACGGCCGCGTAGATGATGCCGATGGTCGCCAGGCCGGCCAGCCATGCGTGTTGGTGGAAGACCCCGGTGAGCAGGATGAACTCGCCGGCGAAGGCGTTCGATCCGGGCAGCGCCAGCGCCGCCATCGAGACGATCAGGAAGATCGCCGCCAGACGCGGGGCGCCGTTGCCCAGACCGCCGACGTGGTCGATCACATCGTCCGGGCAGGCCCGGTTGATGATGCCGACGATCGCGAAGGTGGCGGCCACGATCACGCCGTGGTTGACCATCTGCAGCACCGCCCCCTGGGAGGCCTGCAGGTCGAAGACCGAGATCGCCAGGGCGATGAAGCCCAGGTGCGAGATGCTCGAGTAGGCCACCAGCAGACGCATCGTCGGCGCGCGCCAGGCGAGCAGGGCGCCGTAGATGATCCCGGTGACCGCCAGCAGCCCCAGCGGGATCGCGAAACGGTCGGCTCCCTCGGGGAACAGCGGCACGGCGACGCGCATGAAACCGTAGGCGCCGGCCTTGCTCATCACCGCCGCGATCAGGCCGGTGACGACGATCGGAGCGGCGGCGTAGGTGCGCGGCAGCCAGCCGTGGAAGGGGAACACCGGCAGCTTGATCGCGAACGCGAGGGCGAAGCCCAGGAACAGCCAGGTGCTCTGGGTGGAGCTGAAGCTGACGCCCTGCAGGTCCTGGATGTTGAAGGTGAACTGGCCGGTGATGTCGCGCGCCACGAAGGCGGTGGCGAGGATCGCGACCAGCATCAGCAGGCTGCCGAACATGGTGTAGATGACAAAGCGGATCGCCGCGCCGCGCCGGTCGGCGTTCCCCCACAGGCCGATCAGCAGGTAGAATGGCACCAGCATCGCTTCCCAGAAGACGTAGAACAGCACCAGGTCGCCGGCCGCGAACAGGCCCAGCAGCGACGCTTCGGCCAACAGCAGCATGGCCAGGAAGCCGCGGCCGCGCTGGGGCAGGCGCCAGCAGGCGGCGATGATGCCCAGCAGGAACAGGCCGCTGGTGAGGGCGATCATCCACAGCGACAGGCCGTCGACGCCCACGTTCCAGCTCAGGCCGACGCTTTCGGCCCAGCCGACGCGGTCGACGAACTGCATGGTGCCGACGCCGCGGTCGAATTCGACCACCAGTCCGACGGTGAGCGCGGCGGTGAGCGCGGCGGCCACCAGAGCGTGGATGCGCGCCTGGCGCAGGCCGCCGGGCGGGATCGCCAGCATTGAGAGCGCCCCCAGGAGCGGGAGCAGGATGATCGCGGACACCCAGGGCATCAGGCGACGTTCTCCGTGGTCGGCGCGGGACGGGTGGGCATCAGCGGACCACCAGGATCATGATGGCGGCGAGAATGGCGACGCCGGCGACCATCGTGATCGCGTAGGCGCGCACCAGGCCGCTTTCGGCCAGGCGAAGGCCGCGCCCGGCGAGCACCGCCAGACGGGCGACGCCGGTCGGGATGCCGGAGGCGCCACCGGCCTCGGCCGTGCGGTTCAGGCCGTCTCCCAGGTCGCGGCCGGCCTGAATGACGGCGGCCTCGTACACGTGGTCGAAGCGGTACTGATCGGTGAGCAGGCGGCGCAGCCCGGTGAGGGTGGTGGCCAAACGCAGGCGGCGGGCCGGGTCGGCGACGAACATCCACCACGCCAGGCCGATGCCGATCACCGACACGACCACTCCGCCGATCATCGACAGGGCGATCTGGGCGTTGGTCGGGTGCAGGCCGGGGTCGGCGAGCAGAGTCGGCTCGAGCCAGTTGTCCAGCGGGTGCCAGAGCCCGGGGATCTGCAGCAACCCGATCAGGGCGGCGCCGATGGTGAGCAGGACGACCGGCAGGTTCATGACCGGGCCGGACGGGTGCGGATGGGGCACGTCGTAGCCACCCTCGGGGGCCGGGCCGTGGAACACCCGGAACAGCAGGCGGAACATGTAGAAGGCGGTCAGGCCGCCGGTGATCAGACCGATGGTGCCCAGCACCTTGCCGAGCGTGCCGGCGGCGAAGGCGTCGGCGATGATCTCGTCCTTGCTGAAGAAGCCGGAGAACGGCGGTACCGCGGCGATCGCGAGGCAGCCGACCGCGGTGGTCGCGTACGCGAGGCGCAGGTGTTTCTTCAACCCGCCCATGCGGTCGATGTTCTGCTGGCCGGCCAGGGCGTGGATGATGATGCCGGCGGCCAGGAACAGCAGGGCCTTGAAGAAGGCGTGGGTGAGGAAGTGGAACATGCCCGCCGAGTAGGCGCCCAGGCCCACGCCCATGATCATGTAGCCGATCTGGCTGACGGTGCTCCAGGCCAGGATCCGTTTGATGTCGTCCTGCACGAAGGCGATCGTGGCGGCCATCAGCAGCGTTGCGGCGCCGATGATCGCGACCATGTCGGAGGCGTCGGGGGCCAGCTGGTAGAGCACGTTGGAGCGCACGATCATGTAGACGCCGGCGGTCACCATGGTGGCGGCGTGGATCAGGGCGCTGACCGGGGTCGGGCCCTCCATCGCGTCGGGCAGCCAGGTGTGCAACGGAATCTGGGCGCTCTTGGCGGCGGCGCCGACGAACAGCAGGATCGCGATCATCTCGGCCGCGCCGGAGCCGACCGCGATCTTTCCGGGGGCCGCGGCGAACACCTCGCCGTAGTCGAGGGTGCCCAGCTCACGCACGATCAGGAAGGCGGCCAGGATCATGCCGACGTCGCCGATCACGTTGATCACGAAGGCCTTCTTGGCGGCCGCGACACCGGAGGGGGTGTCGTAGTAGAAGCCGATCAGCAGGTAGGACGCCAGGCCGACCAGCCCCCAGCCGACGATCAGGAAAAAGTAGTTGGCGGCCATCACCAGCATCAACATCGCGAAGAGGAAGAAGTTCATCTCCGCGAAGAAACGCCGGTAGTCCCGGTCGTGGTTCATGTACTCGACCGAGTAGAAGATGATCAGCGAGCCGACGCCGGTCACGACCGCCATCATCAGCAGCGACAGCTGGTCGATCTGCAGGGCGAGGTCGATGCGCAGGGTGTCGGTCTGAACCCAGGTCCAGAGGGTGGTCACCTCGTGGCGATCGGCGGCGTCGCGGCCGACCATGGTGATGAAGATCACCGCGGTCATCACGAACGAGACCACCGCCAGGCCGACGCCCAGCAGGCGGGTGAATGCCTTGGGGGGTTCCGCCCCGGGCAGCGACAGAAGGATGCAGGCCAGCAGCGGGAGCGCCAGCACCAACCAGGCGAGCGTTGCGATCATCGAGCGCTACCTAACCTTTGAGCGAGGTCATCCGATCGACGTCGAGCGCCAACCGCTGTCGGAAGATCGCGACCACCAGACCGAGGCCGATCACGACCTCGGCGGCGGCGACCACCATCACCACCAGGGCGAACACCTGCCCGTCGCTCACGCCCCAGTGGCGCGAGAAGCCCACCAGGGCGATGTTCGCGGAGTTCAGCATCAGTTCGATCGCCAGCAGCATCAGCAGGGGGTTGCGACGGACCATCACGCCGCCGAGCCCCATCAGGAACAGCGCTCCGGACACCGCCAGGTAGAGCCCCAGCGGTACCCCGTTGATGGTGGAACTCATCGTCCGCCCTCCGCGCGCACCGCTCGTTTGGCCAGCAGAACCGCTCCGATCGCCGCGACGATCAGGGCCAGCGAGGTGGCCTCGAACGGCACGATGAACCGGTCCAGGATCGACTCGCCGATGGCGTGCGGGCCGCCGATGTCGCCGACCGCCGGCGGGTCGTCCCACAGGCCGGCGAGCTTGGCGGTGCCCAACAGCACGATTCCCTGGGCTCCCAGGGCGAGCACCGCCACCCACGCCACCGCCTCATAGCGGGCGAGGGGGTTGTCGAGTTCGACCTGGGGTCGGTCGCCGAGGTAGGCGATCACGAACAGGAACATCACCACGATCGCGCCGGCGTACACGATCACCTGGATCGCGGCGACGAACGGGGCGGCCATCAGAAGAAAGAGCACCGCGACCGCGACCAGGCAGCCGATCAGCGACACGGTGGCCTGGAAGGGCTTTTTGAGGGTTACCACCAAGCCCCCGAACAGGAGCGCGGCGCCGGAGGCGAGCCCGAAGACGATCTGCTCGCCCACTATGACGGCACCTCGTCGCGCACCGGGGCCACCTTCGGCGGCGGCGCCAGCAGCATCTCCTTGGTGTAGATCAGCTCGTCGCGCGTCTGTTCGGACAGCTCGTAGTCGTTTTCGAGCGTGATCGCGTCGAAGGGGCAGGCCAGTTCGCAGTAACCGCAGAAGATGCAGCGCGCCATGTTGATCTCGTAGATCCGCGCGTAGCGCTCACCGGAGGAAACCCGGTTCTCCTCGCTGTTCTCCTCGGCCACCACCCGGATGCAGTCGGCCGGGCAGGCGGCGGCGCACAGCGAGCAGCCGACGCATTTCTCGAGGCCGTTGTCGTGCAGCCACAACCGGTGGCGTCCGCGAAAGCGCGGGAACACCGGCGTTTTCTTCTCGGGGTAGCCGATCGTGTCCGGTTTGCGCAGCAGGTACCGGAATGTGACGGCGAAGCCCTTGAGGGACACGGGGGCGGCCATCAGCCCTCCTGCGGGTCGGTCGGGATGCGAGTGGTCATGTCAGTTCGAGAACCAGATGCCGACGATGATTGCGGTGATGATGAAGTTCGCGGTGGCCAGCGGCAGCAGCAGCTTCCAGCCGAGCTGCATCAGGCGGTCGTAGCGCATGCGCGGCAGGGTGGCGCGCAGCCAGATGAACACGAACAGCATCAGCACGATCTTGATGAACAGCCAGACGAAGCCCGGCAGGAAGGGCCCGGAGAAGCCGCCGAGGAACAGCGTCGACATGAAGGCCGAGATGACGATCATGTT
>DAOKZF010000047.1:5632-9880 GCA_035325785.1 Miltoncostaeaceae bacterium | reverse complement strand
CAGGGTGATGGAGGCCCCACGCAACTCGTCGGGGGGGATCCCACCGAACCGGGTGCGGTTCACCAGGTCGTCGTAGGCGTCGCGGAAGGCCCGGAAGTCCATCTGCGAGGCGTTCTTGACCACCGGCACCATCAGCGAACGGGAGCCGTCCTTGCGTTCGACGTCGACCGCGAGCCCCAGGTGGACCTGATCGCGCAGCAGCTTGTGCGGCTTACCGTCGACGACCGCGAAGCCGGTGCCCATCACCGGCAGGGCGTCGCTGGCCGCGCGCACGATCGCCCAGGCGATCAGGTGCGTGAACGACAGCTTCTCCTTGCGGCCGGCGGCCGCCAGGTCGGCGTTGATCTTCCTGCGCTGAGCGTCGAGGGTCGTGACCGTCAGGGTGCGGAAGCTGGTGGCCGTCGGCAGCGAGAGGCTTTCGTCCATGTAGCCGGCCAGAGCGGCGGCGGGACCGCGCAGCGGCTGAACGTCGTCGCTCGCGCTGGGCTGCACCGACGATGTCGGGGTGGCGGGCTTCGCGGCGGCCGCGGCGACGTCCTCCTTGCGGATGATCCCGCCGGGGCCGCTGCCGGTGATCGTCGCTGGGTCGATGCCGGCCCGCAGGGCGGCGCGTCGGGCGACCGGTGAGATGGCCGGCCACTCAACCTGGGCTCCGGCCGGGGGCTTCGCCGCCCCGGGCTTCGCGGCGGCCGGCGGCGCGGCGGGAGCGTCCTTGGCAGCGGGTGCGCCGGCGCTCGCGCCGGCGCCGACGGTCAGCTCGCCGAGCGCGTCGCCGATGGTGAAGGTGTCGCCGGCGGAGACGTTGATCGCGCTGAGCACGCCGGCGACGGTCGCCGGCACCTCGATGTCGACCTTGTCGGTGGACACCTCGAGCAGCACATCGTCCACCGCGACGGCGTCGCCGATGCCGACGCGCCACTCCACGACCGTGCCCTCGGTGATCGACTCCATGTCGGCCAGCACGATCGGCACCACTTTGGTTTCGCCGCTCGCCTCGGGCGCCGGTGCGCCGGCCGGGGCCGCCTCGGCGCTGGCGTCGAGCTCGGCCAACAGCGCCCCGACCTCGACCGTTTCGCCTTCCTGGGCGACGATCCGGGTCAGCACCCCCCCGGCGGGAGCGGGGATCTCCACGTCGACCTTGTCGGTCGTGACCTCCAACAGCGGTTCGCCGACCTCCACGACGTCACCGACGGCCTTTCTCCATTCGAGTACGACACCCTCGGTGACGGACTCGCCGATTTCCGGCAGGAGAACTGGGACTGCAGAGGAGGAGGTCGAAGACACGCGTCATCCCGGTGATCTGGTGAACGAAATCCCGCCCGGGCGGCCCGCGGCACGCCCCGACACACACGTTCGACACGGGCGCGAGGATTCCTGAGAAGCCGCGTCACCTGCGTCCTCATGTGCATCGGAGAGTCTACGCAGTCGTCCGGGACGAATGTCGATGGTAGCGCCCCGGGTGGATCGGCCGACCGCGACGGCGATCAGCGGTTACGGACGTCACCGCGTCTCAGCGGCGGGTGGTGGAATCTTCGGGGCGAATGGCGGCCTTGCGGCCCTTGATGGTCGTCCCGCGCAACGCGCGCACCACCTCTTTGACCGCGGGGGCCGGCACCTCGACCAGGGCGAACCGGTCGTGGATTTGGATGGCGCCGATCTCGCGGCCCTTGAGGGACGATTCCCCGGTGGTGGCTCCCACCAGGTCCTGGGGGCGCACCCCGGCGGATCGGCCGGCGCCGATGAACACCCGGCCGGTGGGGCCGATCGGCGCGCGGCGGGCGCGGGACGGGCGCGGATCGTTGCGCGGTCCGCTGTGTTCCCGCTCTTGGCGCGGTTCGCGTCGGCGCGGCGTGGCGTTGGGGATGTCGCGCAGGTCGTCGTCGCTCGCCGGCCAGAGGGTGCCGTGGGCGACCGCGAGCAGGGCGGCGGCGACCTCGAGCGGGTCGTGCTCGCCGTTCAGCAATTCGGCGGCGGCCGCCCGGTGAGCGGGCACGGGGCCGCCGGCCAGGGCCGCCGTCACCCGTTCGTTCAGGCGTTGGGCGCGCCGGGCCTGCAGGTCGACGGCGCTCGGAATCGGGCTGTGGGTGAGCGGCTGGCCGACCAGCCGTTCGATCGTCTTGAGGGTGCGCTGTTGGTGCACCTGCGCCAGGGTGATCGCGACCCCGCTGCGCCCGGCGCGTCCGACGCGGCCGATCCGGTGCACGTACACCTCGGGGGCCGAGGGCAGGTCGAGGTTGATCACATGGGTGAGCTGGTCGATGTCGAGGCCGCGGGCCGCGACGTCGGTGGCGATCAGCAGGCGGGTCGCACCGGTGCGCAGGCGGGCGATCACCCGTTGGCGCTGCTCCTGGGCCAGGCCGCCGTGCAGCGCTTCGGCGCTCAGACCGCGTTCGCCGAGCGACGCGGTGACCTCGTCCACCTCGGCGCGGGTGCGGCAGAAGACGATCGCGGCCGTCGGGTCCTCGAAGGCCAGCACGCGCGCGAGGGCGGCCGTCCGGTGCACGCGGGGCACCAGGTGGACGATCTGGCGGATCTGCGGCGTCTCGCCCGCGGTCGGGGAGTCGGTGTGCGGGCGCACGGTGAGCGGGTCGCTCAGGTGGCGGGCGGCCAACTGGCGAATGCGCGGCGGCATGGTGGCCGAGAAGAGCGCGGTCTGACGGTCGGCCGGCGCGGTGGCCAGGATCGCGTCCAGGTCCTCCTGGAAGCCCATGTCGAGCATCTCGTCGGCCTCGTCGAGCACGACGGCGCGCAGGGAGTTCAGCGTGAGCGTGCCGCGTTCGATGTGGTCGCGTGCCCGGCCGGGCGTGGCGACCACCAGGTCGACCCCCTGGCGCAGGGCCTTCAGCTGGGCGCCGAAGGGCTGGCCGCCGAAGACCGCCAGCACCCGCGTGCCCAGGTCGGCTCCGTAGCGTTGGGCGGCGGAGGCCACCTGCAACGCCAGCTCGCGCGTGGGCACCAGCACCAGCGCGAACGGTTCGGGGGCGGTCCGCTCCGCTCCGATCGCCTGCAGCAGGGGCAGGGCGAAGGCGGCGGTCTTGCCGGTGCCGGTGGCGGCCTGGCCGAGCAGGTCGCGCCCGGCGATCAACGGTGCGATCGCCTCGCGCTGAATGGCGGTCGGTTCGTGGTGGTCGAGTCGGGTGAGCGCTGTGAGCAGCTCATCGCGCAGGCCGAGGTCGGCGAACGTGGTCGGGGGCACGGCGGGCGCGGGTTCTGTCACAGGCGGCTTTCGTTCGGTGATACGACCCGAAAGACGGCCGCACACGGAGGGCTCACGGCGGTCGGCGACCGCCGGGCAACCGGACAAGGCTTCACCCTGGCGAGGGATATGTCAAATACGGGTCTCGGTATCGGCCGGTGGGTCACGGTTCCGGGAACCGCCGGCCGACACCGAGACGGCGCGTCAGCGCACCACGAATGTCTTCTGGGCGTGGCGCACGATCTTCAGGGGGACGGTGAACCAGCGATCGCCGTTGTGAATGTTGTGGCCGAGGCGGATGTCCACGCTCAGCGTCAGGCGCGTGCCGGCAAGGCGGTTGGGAACCTCGAGGTTGAAGCAGGGGATCCCCTGGTTGATCGTGGGGTTCGTCGGCGTGATGAAGGCGCGGGAGAAACGCGCGACCACCTTGCGCCCGTTGAGCACCTTGCAGGTGGCCGAGTAGGGGGCGTTGGTCACCAGGCGCCCCTTGGCGGCGATGCTGATGGTGGTCGGGCGCGCGCCCGGGCCGCCCGGGTTGCCGATCGTCACGCTTCCCCCGGAGCTGGCGCGCTGTTTGGTGACCGAAGCGATTCTGAAGGCGCTCACGCGCGGGGCGATGCGGAAGAACCGCTTCGGGAGCGCGGTGTCTCGGAGTCCGTCGGTCCAGGTGACGATCCAGATGTAGTTGCCGGCGCCCAGCGGCGTCGTGACCCGGGCGCTGGTCGCATCGGCCGGCAGGCCGGCACCTCCCACGTAGAGGGAGGCCTTGCGGAAGTATCCCCAGCTGGTGCTGGTCCCCGGGACGAGCGCGGGGTCGTGGTAGACCGCGATCGAATCGACCCGTTCGCCGTCGGGGCCGTTGGTCCAGGTGAACAGCGGCTTTCCCTGGGCGAGTGAGGCCGGTGTCGGGGCGTTGACCGTCGGCGGGGTTTGGGCGAGGGCGGTCGATGCGCAGAGCGCCGGCGCGGTGAGCGCGGCGGTCGCAAGGGCCAGCGGATGCAGGCGGGACATTGGTCCTCCGATGCGGGCGGGGCGGGTCGCGCAATTCTTTG
>DAOKZF010000047.1:4015-5622 GCA_035325785.1 Miltoncostaeaceae bacterium | reverse complement strand
CGTCGACGCAACCGCCGTGGGCGCCGCGGGCACCGCCCACCGGCCGTCGGAACGAGGCGCGATCCCCGGGCCCGTACCCGGAGTCTCGCGCCGATCGCCGATCTCCGGTCAGCCGATCAGGGAGAGCTCCAACAGGTCGGCGGCCTGGGGGTGAAGGGCGGCCAGATCGTCGGGTGAGAGCTCCGTGAACGAGTGGCGACCGGTGATGCGACAGTAGTCGCTCATCATCACGGTGGCGGCGGTGAGGAAACGGGTGAGCTGCCGCTTCGACGTGGCCACGTCGAAGCGGGCGCGCAGCTTCGGATCCTGGGTGGCGATGCCCACCGGGCAGGTGCCGCGGTGGCAGGCGCGGTACTGCTGGCAGCCGATCGCCATCATCGCCGCCGTGGCGATCGCGACCGCGTCGGCGCCCAGTGCGAGGACCTTCGCCAACTCGTCCGGCGTGCGGTAGCCGCCGGTGACCACCAGCTGGATGTCGTGGTGGCCGTGGCGCCGGCCTCAACCGCCACCGCCACGTCGTCATCCACCCGGCCCGCGGCGATCTTGATCCCGATCGGGATGCCGGGGTTGACCGTGCGGATCCATCTGAGACGGGCGGCGAGGTCGGCCAGCGAGTTGATGTCGGGGAAGTGCGCCGGCGAGTGGCTGTCGGTGCCCGCCTCGATGCCGCGCACCGCGGCGATCTCGGGTGTCACCTTCGTGCCGGGCAGCGTCCCGCCCAGCCCGGGTTTGGCCCCCTGGCCGATCTTGATTTCGATCGCGTCGGCGCGGGCGATGTTCTCCTCGGTCCAACCGAAGTAGCCGGAGGCCATCTCCAGCACGTAGCGCCCGGCGGCCGCCCGTTCGGCCGGCAGCATGCCGCCCTCGCCGGAGCAGATCGCCGTGCCGGCGGCCTTCGCTCCGGCCGCCAGGGCGGTTTTCGCCTCGGGCGAAAGGGCGCCGTAGCTCATGTGCGAGATCACCAGCGGGATGTCGAGCTCCAGTGGGCGCGCGGCGCGCGTGCCCAGGCGCACGGTGGTGTCGACCGGCTCGTCGCCCATCAGCGGCGGGCGAGCTGGGCGGGCAGGAATACGAGATCGTCGAGCGACGGGTAATGGCGCCCGCCGTCGTGGTCGGGGTTGAACCGTTCGCTGCCCATCGCCTCGATCGGCGGCTTCCAGCCGGCGGCCAGGCCGTGGATCAGGTGCATGCCGCGGTCGGTGGCGCCGCGGCGCAGCCACGGGCCGAGGTAGACGTCCGGATGCCCCGGCCCTTCGGGGACGCTGTCGGCGTCGATCTCGACCCGTCCGTCGCGCACCCGGGCGCGGTAGTGCGCCAAGCGGTCGGCGGGGTTGTAGGCCGAGATTCCGGTGTTCAGTTCAAAATCCCACAGGTGCAGGGGGCAGATCGCCGCCCCGTCCACCACCGCCCCGTCGGCGATCTGCCCCCCGCGATGGGGGCAGGTGCCCCCGAGCGCATGCACGCGCTCGCCGTCGCGCATCAGCGCCACGTCGGTGCCGCGCACGATCACGGCGCGCCCGCGCTTGTCGGCGATCTCGTCCAGTGCACAGACATCCACCCAGCCGCGCACGTCGCGGCCGAGGTCGGGCGGGTGGGAGGGCGGTCGG
>DAOKZF010000047.1:0-4005 GCA_035325785.1 Miltoncostaeaceae bacterium | reverse complement strand
TACCAGATCGGCGCCCGGCGGGGCGCGGGCGGGGAGCGTCCGGTGCACGCGCCGAGCGCGGATACCCGAGGCGATAAATCCTCGGTAAATGTGGCAAGAGTCGCCAATAGATGGGCGATATGTACCGCCATTTGGTCAATCGGGCGTATACCTCAGAGGACTTGCGTGCGATGCCCGAGGAGGCAACGCCCATGAAACGTTCACGCACCACGACCGCCACGCTCGCCGCGGCGGCGGTCGCCTGCGCCCTGGCCGCGGCGCCCGCCCTATCGGCCGGATCCGACCAGGCCCCCGCCGAGCCCCCGCCTCCTCCACCCCCGCCGACGGCCACATCCGGAGCGCCCGTTCAGGTGGTTGCGCGCGGCATCCCCACGCCCACGTCGATCGCGGTCAGGGGCTCGACGGTGTTCGTCGGCTCGGCCGGCAACGAACAGGACCACACTCCCGGTGGGGTGTTTGCCGTCAGAAACGGCGAGGCCACTCTGGTTCCCGGTTCCGAGGGGTTCGTCATGGGCGTCGCCTGGCACAGGGGGCTGCTCTACGTCTCGGGCGGGCCGACGATCACCACCTTCAGCGGGTGGAACGGGTCGACATTCACCGGCCGAAAGGTGGTGTACACGGCCCCCAAGAAGTTCACCGGTTTCAACGGGCTCACGTTCGGTCCCGACGGGCGCCTGTACGCCGGGGTCACCCTGCCGCCGGCCAACGACCACACCAAGCCGAAGGCGCCCTTCGCCCAGTCGGTGATCTCGATGACCGACAGGGGGCGTGATGTCCGCACGGTCGCGACCGGCCTGCGTCAGCCCTACCAGCTGGCCTTCGTGCGCGGGCAGAAGGGTCCCTACGTGACGGTGCTCGGCCAGGACCAGCCGAAGAACACCAAGGCTCCCGACTACATCGTTCACCTGACCCAGGGCGACAACTACGGCTTTCCTCGGTGCAACGGGTTGGTCGCCTCGGCCTGCAAATCGTTTGCGAAACCGTTCGCCCTCCTGCCGACCCACAGCTCGCCGATGGGGATCAGCCCGATCGGCACGACCCTCTACGTGTCGCTGTTCGGGGGGATCGCCAAGAGCGGTCCCGAGGTGGTCGCGGTGTCAACGACCGCGAAGAAGCCGTCGTTCACGCCGGTGCTGCGGGGCTTCGTGGCGCCAATCGTCGGATTGACCACCCATGGACGCACGCTCTACGTGGGTGACCTCACCGGCTCGGTCTACTCGGTGCGCCGGTAGCTCGCCGTGGGGAGGGGCCCCATGGGGCCCCTCCGCCGGTGAGCGCGATGCGATGGCCCGATGGGGTGTCGGCCACGACACCCCGGGCGCGTCAGCCGTCGACCTCCACCCGCGGGAGGACCCGGTTGAGCCGACGGGGGAACCACCAGGTGGCCTTTCCGGTGAGCGCCATGGTCGCCGGGAGCAGGATCATGCGGACGATGGTGGCATCGACCGCCACGGCGGTCGCCAGGCCGACGCCCATCATTTTCACGATCGGGTCGGAGCTGAAGACGAAGCCGATGAAGACACTCACCATGATCAGGGCCGCCGCGGTTACCACCTTCGCGGTGGCGCCGAGGCCGGCGATCACGCTGTCGTGATGGTCGCGGCCCGCGCGGTGTTCCTCACGAATGCGCGACAGGATGAACACCTCGTAGTCCATCGATAGGCCGAAGAGGATCGCGAACATCATCATCGGCACAAATGAGGCGATCGGCACGGGTTCGTCCAGGCCGACCAGCGAGATGCCCCAGCCCCATTGGAAGACCGCGACGACCACGCCGTAGGCCGCACCGATTGACAGCAGGTTCATCACCGCGGCGGTGAGCGGGACCAGCAACGAACGAAACACGGTCATCAGCAGCAGGAACGACAGCACGATCACCCCGCCGATGAACCACGGCAGCCGGGCGGCGATCCGGTCGGACTGGTCGATGAACGAGGCGGTGGGGCCGCCCACCAGGGCGACGGCGTCATCGGCGCCGATCGCCGCCGGCAGGGTGTGCCGGCGCAGACGGTGCACCAGGTCGCTGGTGGTCCGCTCCTGGGGGGAGCTGGTCGGGATCACGCTCAGCAGGGCGGTGTCGTTGGTGTCGTTCCATGGGGGCTCGCCCACCGCGCTGACGTTCGGGTCGGCGCCGGCCGCCTCCCTCACGCGCGTCGCCGTCGCCGCCCCGTCCGCGCCCCGCATGTCCAGGGTGAGCAGGAGGGGGCCGTTGCTCCCCGGGCCGAAGCCGGCCGCGAGCAGATCGTAGGCGCGTCGCTGCGTGGTGCTGGTCGCCTCGCTGCCGGCGTCCGCCTGGCCGAGTTGCATGTCGACCAGGGGGATCGCGCCGATCAGCAGGACGGCGCTCGCCGCGATGGTGGCACGCCACGGGTGACGGCTGACGGTCGCCGCCCAGCGCATCCAGCCGCCCTCACGGGGCGGCGGGGGTGCGCCGTTCGCCGCGGCGCGGGTGTGCGGAAGGACCCGCCGGCCGGCGTAGGCGAGCAGGGCGGGGAGCAGGGTGATCGCCACGGCAACGGCCAGGGCGACCACCAGGGCCGTCGCGTAGCCGAGGGCCGCCACGAACGGAATGCCGGCGAACTGCAGTCCGAGGATGGCGATGATGACCGTGGTGCCGGCGATGACCACCGCCTTACCGGCGGTGGCGTTCGTCTGGGCGAGCGAGTCCTCCACTCCCATGCCGGCGGCCAGATTGTCGCGGTGGCGGCTGAGCACGAAGAGGGCGTAGTCAATTCCGACTCCCAGTCCGATCATCGTCCCCAGACGCGGCGCGACGGTGGGGATGTCGATCAGGCCGGCGAGCAGTCCGATCAGGGCCAATCCGGTCGCGAGGCCGAAGGCCGCGCTCAGTAGGGGGAGCGCCATGGCGGTGAGCGATCGGAAGGCGATCAGCAGGATGATCAGGGCGGCGATCACGCCGATCGCCTCGGCGGCCCCGGTGCTCTCCCCTTGGAGGGCGCTCGGCACCTCTCCGCCGTACTCGACCTGCACGCCCGCCGCGTCGGCGGGTTCGCCGGTGGCGGTCAGGTCGGTGAGGGCCGTGGGTCCCAGGTCGGCGGCCGATCGGTCGTACTGAACCAGGGCGCGCCCGGTGTGCCGGTCGGCCGACAGCCCTCCGGGGGTGGCCAGGGGGTCGCTGACGGTGAGGACGTGGTCGAGTGAGCGCAGCCGGTTCACCGTGGCCGTGAGGGCCGCCGCCTGCGTGGGGGTGTCCAGGCGGGCCCGATCATCGTGGAACACCACCGTGGCGGTGGCCCCGGATCGCTCGGGGAAGCGCGCGTCGAGTAGGTCGGCGGCGCGCTGCGATTCGACCCCCGGCACGGTGAGCGTGTCGACGGTTGCACCGCCGGTTCCGCGTGCCAGGGCCACCAGTCCGAGGGCGAGCACGATCCATGCCAGCACGATCGTGCCGCGCCTGCGGGCGGCCATCCGCCCGATCCATCGTAGTCCATTCGTCATTTCGATCGTCCTCCACTCGGTTCTCTTGCAGAGTACGAAAAAATGCAGCAACTGTAAATATGCGCATCGCGAAATAACGATCCGGTGTCGCCGGCTAGCCTGTGGAGGTGGATGAGCCCGGCCTGCGCGAACGCAAGAAGGTCCGCACCCGGCGCCGCATCGAGGCGGCGGCGCTGGAGTTGTTCGCCCGCGATGGCTTCGATGCGACCACGGTCGAGCAGATCGCCGCGGCCGCCGACATCTCCGCGCGGACGTTCTTCCACTACTTCCCCACCAAGGAAGATGTGGTGCTGGCCGACTACGCCGAGCGTCTGGGTCGGCTGCTGGCGGTGCTGGAGGGGCGCCCGCCGGACGAGGCGCCGTGGGAATCGCTGCGTCAGGCGCTGCGCGCGGTCGCGTCCGATCAGGAGGAGAAGCTCGCCTCGATGCAGGCGCGTCTGGCGATCATGGGGCGGGCGCCGACGGTGGCGGCGCGCAGTCTGCTGATCCAGGCCGGTTGGGAGCGCAGTCTGGCGGCCCTGCTGGCGCGCCGTTCGGCGGAGCGCG
>DAOKZF010000046.1:8651-9925 GCA_035325785.1 Miltoncostaeaceae bacterium | reverse complement strand
GGCTGGGGTGCCGCGGACGGCGGCGCGGTCGGCACGGGCTCGGCGGCCTGGGCGACTCCGGCGCCGATCAGCGTGAGCGTGACCGTGATGGCGGTCGCGGCGATGGTGACTTTGCGGGGCACCGCGTTACGATAGCCGAGGCCGCTCGCGCGGGATGGGCGGCCGGGTATGGCCGGTCGTCGCCGTCCGGCGCGGCCGTGATCGTTCACCGGTCGGTGGTCTGGGCCGCCGCCGTCGATGGGAGTGAGCCATGGGTGAACCGCTTGGGCGGATCAAGGTGCGGGTGCGGCGCGAACAGCCGGGGGTGCGGCGCGCCACCTTTGTGGAGACCGGCGAAGAGGTTCTGTTCGGCGTCCCCGGTTTCCAGGCCGATCACTACAAGTTTCCTCCCGACGCGCCGGCCCGCCAGCATGCCGGCACAACCGATGCGGTGACCGCCGCGGTGGCGGGTTGCCTGATCAGCACCCTCGGCGGGGCTCTGGCCGCCCGCGGGGTGCCGGTGGACGGCGATCGGTTGCTGGCCGAGGCGGACGGCGTCGTGGAGGCCGAGGACAAGCTGATGCTGCTGAAGGCGATCGAGGTGCGCTACCGCCTGGTGGCCGATCCTGCCCGCGAGGCGGAGATCATGCGCGCGCACGACAACCACATCAAGCACTGTTCGATGGCCCGTTCGGTGATGGCCGCGATCGACATCTCGACCAGCATTGAACTGGTGCCCGAGGCCGAGGCGGCCGCCGCCGGCTGACCGGTCGGCACGGGCCGGGCGCGTCGTCGATCGATCGGCGGTGCGCCCGGCCCGACGGGCTATTCGTGCGCGCCTCGCCGGCGGCGCACCAGGGCGGTGGTGGCGGTGCCGACCAGCCAGCCGAGGACCGCGGCGATGATGATCACCAGCCACAGGGGCGCGTTGGTCGAACCGAAGAGCCAGTCGACCCGCACGCTGCGGCTGTTGCGGATCATCCAGATCACCACCAGCACCACGCCCACCGCGGCCCCGATCAGGGCCAGGTGCGTGCGCAGCCCGCGCTCCTTCGTGGCGTTGGCCGGGTGCGAGGAGGGGTTCGATGTGCTCATCGGCGTATCATCGGCGCCCGTCGGTCCATCCGCAAGGCGCAGGATCAGGCGCTGCCCGCCGACCCGGGGGCGTTCGGTCCGCCGCGTGCGCAATCGCATTGGGGGCATCGAGTGGGAACCTGTGCCGGTCGTCGCTCGGGGGTGATCGGTGTCCTGGCGGTGGCGCTGGCGGCCGCCGCTGGCGCGGCCCCCAACCCATC
>DAOKZF010000046.1:5829-8641 GCA_035325785.1 Miltoncostaeaceae bacterium | reverse complement strand
CCGCGCCGCCGCCGCTCGGTTCCGCCAGCCTGCAGATGGCGCGCCGTCCGGTGGTGTGGATTCAGGCGGGGCATGCGGCTCCCCGCGAGCCGGGCTATCGCGATCAGAGCGGGACGGGCGGGGGGCCGTTCGGCGCGGAGATCGGCTTCACCACGCGTCTGGCGGCGCGGGTGGCGGCGAAGCTGCGGGCGGCCGGGGTCGACGCGCGTATCACGCCGGGGTTGGTGACCCCCTGGGGTGCCGGCGGCGCCACGTTCGTGTCGCTGCATCACGACTCGCCGGGTGGGGCGGCGGCGGTCGGCCATGCCATCGCCGGGGCCGGTGAGAACTACTACCACGGCGAGGGATCCGGTACGCCCTCCTCACGCCCCTATGCGGATTCGGCCCCCCACCGGGATGCGACGCGCGTGAGCGGGTCGGTGGAGCGCCGTTCGCGGGCGCTCGCCCGGCGTATCGCGCGGCGTCTGGGGGCGGTGCACACCTCGGCGAACGGTGCCGAGGCCCGCTTCGGCGGGGTTCAGACCCGTGAGGGGAACCCACGCATGATGCGCTACTACGGTTTCTATCGGGTGCGCACCGGCGCGCGGGTGATCGTCGAGGCGGGCGCCGCCGGGGCCGACGATCGGTTTCTGGCGCGCACGAACCTGATCGCCCGCGTCGTCAGCCGCGGCGTCGTCGAGGATCTGCGGGCCCGCGGCCTGCTGCGCTAGCCGACCGCGCCGGTCGCGTCGACCGGGCGCGGTGGGCGCTCAGACGATCGGCGAGTTCGCGCGGCGTGTGATGCGCGAGCGCGTGCGCCGACGGGCGCCCAGGCCGCTCAGCAGGGTGTGCGCCCGACCCCAACGACGGCGCGCGACCTCGAGCTTCACGCCCTGCAGAGGGCCGGAGGGGATGGTGATCGTGGTCATGTTAGTCATGGCCGCCGTTTTCGTTCCCCCGCCGCCGATTCCTGCCGGGCATCCCGACGCCCCGCGCGACGCGCGAACCTTGGGGCGCGGGCCTCGATCGGTGGCGGTGGGCCGGGTCGGCGCGTCCCGGGTTTCAGGCGAGCGCGCCGGCCTCCAACACCCGTTGGCGCAGCACGGAGGCGTGCGCGATCTCGTCCTCTCGGCCCGCCTCCACCAGCTCGACCAGGCGCTCGGGCGAGGTCGCGCGCGCGTCGTAGACGATCACCAGCGCCTCGTCGCCGGGCCGCAGGTAGGTGCTTTCGCCCACCTCGGTGTAGCGGGTGGCACCGATGCCGACCAGCAGGCGCTCGGGCGAGCCGGCCGCGCGCAGCAGGGCGCCGACATCCTCCAGCGGCGTGTCCTCTCCGGCGCGCTGGTTGTGCAGCCGCTCCACGATCCAATCGGTGAGGGTTTGACCGTAGTACGAGTAGCCGGGCAGCGGACTGTCGATGCCGTAGGGCATCGCGCGCCCATCGCGACGCAGAAAGCACGCCAGGCGCCAGGTTGCGCTCGGCCCGTCGGGATCCAGGTCGTCCAGGGGGAACAGGCGGGGCGCCAGCCCCTTCGATGCCGGACCCCAGTTCTTCTTCTGGCTGATTCTGGTGGCGCCGGGGCGGCGGATGGAGCAGTCGTTGAAGGCGCCCAGCGCCTCGGGGTGCAGGGCGCGCGGGCGCCCGTCCTCGTCGTAGGCGACCCGAAAGATCACCCCCGCCTCCGGCTCGATCTGGAGGTTCAACGGTTCGTCCGAGGCAGGAAGCGCCAGATGATCGTCGGCCACGGGGAAGGTCCCCAGGAAGCCGTCCTCGCCCGGCACGAACCAGGGGAAGATGCCCTTGGGCGCCTCGGCGCCGTTACCCGCCACGTTGACGAAGTCGGCCGCTTCTCCGGCCTGCTCGAGGTGGCCGGCGAAGTTTCCGGCGACCCCGAAGCCGAACAGCTTCTTCAGTTGGGCGGGTGAGGGGCGGATCACGGCGGCTCCTGGATCGGGGATGGATGGGTGCGCGGGCGCCTCGGCGGTGGATACGGTCGGCGCGGTCCGACGCGCACCGGCGTTCAGCCGGCGCCGCCCTCGGCTTCGACCACGTCGCTCAGCCATTGAACGGTCTTGACCAGTGCCTGTTCATCGACCGGCCCGACCGAGCGGACGTAGATGTTGTTCGGCCCGATCGCGAACGACAGCCGCCGTTCGCCGTTCGGCCGGTCGATCCGGGCGCCGCGGGTTCCGCCCAGCGAGGCGGGGGTCCAGGCCTTGGCGTCGGGTTGGGCGAGCAGCCGTTCGGCCACCTGCCCCCCGATGCCGGTCGCCATCAGGTGCGAGTTCCACACGCTGATCGCGCTGACCAGCTCGCCGCCGTCGGGTCCCGTCCACGAGCGCACGGCGGCGGCCTTCAGGCCCCGTTCGGTGAGCTTGGCCGCCAGGTCCGGATCGGGCGCGCCGGTGAACGCGCGCTGCAACTCGCCGGCGTCGGCCGCCCGGGCGGGCGCGCCGCTCATGCCGGGCGGGGTGGGCAACACCGTGAGCGTCGCCACCGGGTCGACGTCGTCTCCGCCGGCCTCGCCTGGGCCGGTCGGTCCGCAGCCGCTCAGCGCGAGCAGGGCGGTCACGGCGATCATGGCGGTGAACGCTCGGAGAACGGTGGGCACCGGGCAAGGCTAGCGGCCGTCGTGCCGGCGTGCCGACGCGGGGTCGGGCGATTGACGCCCCTCCTATAATCGCGCACACCGGCATGTTGCCGGCATTTCAACGACCGGAAAGGGCTCATCGTGGACCTCGCCTCCTATCGGGCGGGCAACAACTTCAAGACGTTCATTCTGATCGCCGCGCTCACCGGCCTGCTGGTGCTGATCGGCGGTCTGATCGGCGG
>DAOKZF010000046.1:0-5819 GCA_035325785.1 Miltoncostaeaceae bacterium | reverse complement strand
TGGTGTTCAACTTCGCGATGTACTGGCTCAGCGGGCCGATGGCGCTGAAAATGAGCAAGGCCGTGGCGGTGAGCGAGGCCGAGGAACCCGAGCTGCACCGCATGATCGAGACGCTCGCCCAGCGGGCCGGCGTGCCCAAGCCGGGCGTCTACGTGACCCCCTCCGAGCAGCCCAACGCGTTCGCGACCGGGCGCAACCCTCAGCACGCGGCGATCGCGGTGACCGCGGGCATTCAGCGCGCGCTGCCCGCGCGCGAGCTGGAGGGCGTGTTGGCTCATGAGATGGCGCACATCAAGAACCGCGACATTCTGATCGCCTCCGTCGCCGCGATGGTCGCCGGTGCGATCTCCGCGATCGCGAACTTCCTGCAGTTCCAGCTGTTCTTCGGCGGAGACGACGAGAACCCGCTCGGGGTGATCGGCACGATCGCGATGGCGATGCTCGCGCCGCTGGCGGCCGGCATCATCCAGATGGCGATCTCCCGCCAGCGCGAGTTCGTGGCCGACGCGACCGGCGCCGAGTTGCTCGGCGATCCGCTGCCGCTGGCCGACGCCCTGGGCACGCTTCAGCGGGGCGCCGAGGCGATTCCGATGCAGGTCAACCAGGCCGCCGCGCCGCTGTATATCGTGAACCCGTTGGCGGCCAACGCGCGTGCTCACGCGCGCGGTGGCGGCGCGAGCCGTCTGTTTTCGACCCATCCTCCGATGGAGGAGCGCATCGCGCGCCTGCGTCTGATGGCCGGCGAGCCGAGCCTGCGGCTCGGGACCTTCTAACCCCAGGAGACAGCGGTGGACATTCAGGCGGAGATCCGCAAGATGGTGGGCGACCCGTCGGCCAAGCACAAGCGACTGGTCGAATATGCGGTCCGTCAGCTCGGCACCGGACGCCACCTGAAGGACGTGCTGGAGGACCCGTACATCACCAACCGCAGTCGCGACCTGGATCGACGCGCCCTGCTGGATGAGCCCGAGGTGGTCGAGGCGGCGTCGGCCGATGTGCTGCACCGCATGCGGGACGAGCTCGAGGCGGCGTTGGCCGAGCAGGCCTGAGGTGTCGACGGCCCCGCCCGGCGCGCGGCGGGGAGTGGCCCTAACCACACCACCGTGATGCTGTCCAGTGGCGAACGGCCCGGCGCGTGGCGCCGCGCGCGGTACACTCGACAGTAGTGGAGGTTCGCGCCCCGAGCGGGGCGCGCGGGGTCGCGCGCCGCGCGGCCATCGTCCGGGGGCACGCCTGTGCGTGAGTTCTTCAACGAGAACGCGACCATCCTGCTGTTTGCGCAGGGGCTGGTGTTCTTTGCCCTGGCGCTGGCGGTGTGGCTGCAACGACGGCGCGCAACCCGGCTGACGCTCAGCTCGTCGCTGATCTGGCTGGCCGGATTCGCGTTCGTCGAGGCGTTGGCGGTATGGGGGCGGGCGTTCATTCCCATCCAACGCGACTACATGGATCCCGATGTGATCCGTGTGCTCGAGGTGCTGCGGACCCTGGTGCAGGTGTCGGCGTTCCTGTTCCTGCTCCAGTTCGGTCTGCGGTTGATCCGCTGGCCGCGTCGGGTCCGGCGGGTCCTGCTCGGCCTGGGCATCGGCATCGGTGTGGCGACCACGGTGGGCGCCGCGCTGGCCGCCGGAGGGCGCGAGTGGGGCCTGGAGGAGTGGGAGTCGGTGAGCGTCGCCTTGGCGCGCTATCTGCTGCTGTTGCCGGCGGCCCTGTTGGCCGCGGTGGGACTGTGGCGTCAGCGGGCCGAGCTGTCGGTTGCCGGGATGCCCGCCATCAAGCCCTATGCGGCGGCCTCGGCGGCCGCGTTGGCCGCCTACGGGCTGGTGGCCGGCCTGATCGTCGCCCCGGGGCCGCTGTCGCCCGGCGGGGTGGCCGATTCGAGCGGGTGGTTCGAGGCGACCGGCGTGCCGGTCAGCATGCTGTTGGCGCTCACCGGTCTGATGCTGGCGGTGTTTTTGGTCAAGCGGCTGGAGATCTTCGACGCGGAGGCGGCCCAGCGGTTTGAGGCCCTCGACCGGGCCCGGGCCGTCGCCGAGGAGCGGGCGCGCTTTCGCCGCGACCTGCACGACGGCACCATCCAATCGATCTACGCCGCCGGGTTGCATCTGGAGGCGGTGGCGATCCGCTGCGAGGACCCGAGCGTGCGGGGCGAGGTGCGCGAGGTGGTCGCCGATCTGAACGCGGTCACCGACGGCATCCGCAACTACATCCGGGCGCTCGCCCGGCCGCCGGCGACCCCCGACGGGGTCGCCTCGGGCCTGGCCGAGTTGGCGCGCCGCTTCCGCGAGGAGACCGGACGGCAGGTCGACTTCGCGGTCGAGGGGGTTGCCTCGTCCGGGCCGCTCCCCGACGAGGCCCCCGAGCACCTGCGCCAGATTCTGCGCGAGGCGCTGTCGAACACCGCCCGCCATGCCGGACCCTGTCGGGTGCATGTGCGCCTGCGTTTCGCCCCCGACGAGCTCGACCTGGTGGTCTGCGACAACGGGCGCGGCCCGGGCGCCGCCCTGAACGGCGGCGGCGACGGCCAGGGGCTGCGCAACATGCGCGAGCGGGCCCGGCGGCTGGCCGGCCGGGTGTCGGTGGAGGCGTCGCGCAGCGGCGGCACCTGCGTGACGTTGGCGGTCCCGCTCGACAGCGAGGAACCCGCCGTCGAGTTTGTGTCTCGTGAATCCCTATCCGAGGTGAGTCTGAAATGAGCACGTCCGCGGCCGGTGTCGGTGTGAGCGCCGATGCGATTCGGGTCCTGATCGTCGACGACCATGCGGTGGTTCGCATCGGTCTGCGGTCGCTGCTGGGGCACACCACCGGTTTCCGGGTGGTGGGCGAGGCGCAGACCGCCGCGGAAGCGGTTCAGCTGACCGAGCAGACCCAGCCCGATGTAGTGCTGATGGACGTGCGCCTGCCGGACGGCAGCGGGGTGGAGGCCTGCCGCAAGATCAAGGCGGACTGGCCGGACACCCGGGTCGTGATGCTCACCTCCTATTCGGATGAGGAGGCGATCGTCGGCGCGGTGATGGCCGGCGCGAGCGGGTATCTGCTCAAGCAGGCCGACGCGGAGCGACTCACCCAGGCCATCCGTGAGGCCGCGGCCGGCGAGGCGACCCTCGACCCGCGGGCCGCCGGCGCGCTGTTGACGCAGTTCCGCGAGCTGTCGGCCAAGCAGGCCGAGGCGGAGCTGGCGGGCGTGGCCGCTCGCGAGCGGCGCATGCTGGCCCCGATCGCCGAGGGCTACACCAACCGGGCGATCGGCGAGGTGCTGCATCTGTCGGAGAAAACCGTGCGCAACCACGTGAGCCAACTGCTGCGCAAGCTGGGCTTCCAGCGCCGGTCGCAGGCGGCCGCCTGGGCCGGTCAGCGCCGGCTCGAGTTGCCGCCCGACTGACGGTCCGCGCGGGGGCTGGCAAGGATTCCCCCATTCGAGGGAGAATCACTGCACCGTCCCCGTCGGTACGAAGGTGGCGCAATGCCTCGACCCGCGCGCGTGCTCGCCCTGGCCAATCAGAAGGGCGGGGTCGCGAAAACCACCAGCACTCTCAACCTCGGCGTCGCGTTGCGCGCGCAGGGGATGCGGGTGCTCGCAATCGACCTCGATCCGCAGAGCAACCTCTCGATGAGCCAGGGGATCGACATCGAGAACCTCGAGCGCGGCATGTACGACGTGCTCACCGGGTCGGCGTCGCTGGCCGAGATCATCCGGGCCTGCGAGATCGACATCGCGCCGGCCGGTATCGAGCTGGCCGGGGCCGAGTTGGCGCTGTCGGCGATGATCGGCCGCGAGCGGGCCCTCGAGCGGGCCCTGCGCCCGGTGCGCGAGGCCTACGACTACATCCTGTTCGACACCCCGCCGTCGCTCGGTTTGCTGACGATCAACGCGATGGTCGCCGCCGAGGGGGTGATCGTGCCGGTGCAGTGCGAGTACCTGTCGTTGCGCGGCCTGGCCCAGCTGCGCGAGACCCTGCGCCAGGTGCGCGAGAACCTCAATCCGCAGGTGGACATCGTCGGTATCCTTCCCACGATGTACGACGGACGCACCGTTCACAGTCGTGAGGCGGTCGCGTTGCTGGAGGAGAGCTTCGGCGAGCGCGTCTACCACACGCGGATCGGCAAGACGATTCGGTTTGCCGAGGCGCCGGTGGTCGGCCAGAGCGTGATCGCCTACGATCCGTCGGGTCAGGCGGCCCGGTGGTATCGCCGGCTTGCGCGCGAGGTGCTCGAGCGTCCCGAGACCGCCCGTATCGCGCAGGCCGCCGCGTGAGGGCATTGGTTGTGTTGATCTCGTTTGAGGAGTCCCGTTGAGCACGCGCCCCGGCCGCTCCAGCATGCGTGAGGGCCCGCTTTCGGAGTTGTTCCGCAGCACCGATCCCGACGTTCCGCCTCCGCTCGCTCCGCGGGAGCGCGCGGACGAGCCCGCGATCGACACCGACCCGTACGCCGGGACCGATCCGACCAACTACGTCGCGGTGATCCGGGTGGTCGGCATCGGTGGCGCCGGCTGCAACGCGATCAACCGCATGATCGAGGCCGGCCTGCGCGGGGTCGAGTTCATCGCGATCAACACCGACCGCCAGGCGCTGGAGGCCAGCGAGGCCGACGTGCGCATTCCGGTGGGGGTGGAGGTCACCCGCGGGTTGGGCACCGGCGGCGATCTGGGCCGGGGCGAGCAGGCCGTGCGCGAGAGCGAGGAGCGCATCCGCCAGGCGCTGCGCGGCAGCGACCTGGTGTTCATCGCCGCCGGCGAGGGTGGCGGCACGGGCACCGGCGGCGCGCCGCTGGTGGCGAAGATCGCCCGCGAGCTGGGCGCGTTGACGGTTGCGGTGGTGACGCGGCCGTTCGCCTTCGAGGGCAAGCGCCGGCTGAGCACCTCCGAGGAGGGCCTGGAGCGCCTGCACGAGACCGCCGACACCGTGATCGTGATCCCCAACGATCGCCTGATGGCGGTGTTGGAGCGCGGCACGAGCATGGTGGAGGCCTTCAAGGTCTGCGACGACCTGCTGCGCCAGGGGGTGCAGGGCATCACCGATCTGATCACCCTGCCGGGGATCATCAACCTCGACTTCGCCGACGTGCGCACGATCATCCGCGGCGCCGGCACCGCGCTGTTGGGCATCGGCTACGCCAGCGGCGAGGACCGGGCCACCGATGCCGCCCTGGCGGCGATCGCTTCGCCGCTGCTCGAGACGCCGATCGACGGCGCCAAGGGCATCCTGTTGGGCATGACCGGCGGACCGGACCTGTCGCTGGTGGAGGTGAGCGAGGCGGCCCGAGTGGTGGCCGACGCCGCCGACCCGGAGGCCAACATCATCTTCGGCGCCACGATCGACCCGGACCTGGAGGGGCAGGTGTGGGTGACGGTGGTGGCCGCGAACTTCACCGGCACGCGTTCCGGCCCGCCACCCGCACCGCCCGCGCCGCGCGAGGAACGGGTCGATGCGCAGGCGGCGGCGCGCGAGGCGGCGGCACGCGGGGCCGGGCGCGAGCGGCGCGCCGCGGCCGAGGGCGGCCCGTCGGCGGCGCCCTCGAGCAGCGAGGGAGCACCCGGTGCCATCGAGGCCCCCTCCGCCCGCCCGCGCCATGAATCGCCCTATCCCGGGGTCCCCTCGCGTTCCGGGGCGAGTGCCGGTGCCGGCTCTGCGGGCGGGGTGTTCGACGTCGAGGCGCCCGACGCGACCCGGGTGATGCGCACCGACGGTCTCGGGAGTGACGCATAGCCCTGGCACGTTCGGGCGGTGACGCCCCGGCGGGGGTCGTCGCCGCCGGCCACCGGCTGAGCGCCCGCGCCGGCGCTCAGGCGCTGGCCCGCGGCGGGGACGCGGGCGGTGCGG
>DAOKZF010000045.1:0-10108 GCA_035325785.1 Miltoncostaeaceae bacterium | reverse complement strand
GGCAGAAGCGTCATGCGTTATCAAATCCCGCTTTCAGAAGGGCAAATGTCTCATCGAGGTGCTGTGGCATGACCCGCAGATCGCCAACCACGGGCATGAAGTTCGTGTCGCCGACCCATCGCGGAACGATGTGCAGGTGCACATGTTCGGCGATCCCGGCGCCGCCGGCCAGACCCTGGTTCATTCCGAGGTTGAATCCCTGCGGGTGCATCTGTTGCTGAATCACCAGCTGCGAACGCTGGGTGAGCACCATGATTTCGGCCAGCGTACCCTCATCGAGCGCGGTCAGCGAGTCGACGTGCGCGAAGGGGATCACCATCAGGTGCCCGTTGTTATACGGGTAGCGATTCATGATCACAAACGCGCGTCGGCCGCGGTGAAGAATCAACGACGCCGTGTCATCGCCGGCGGCCGGCAGGTCACAGAACACGCACGTTCCGGGCGCCGGCGGCGCATCGTGCCCGGCGGCGATGTACGCCATCCGCCACGGCGACCACATGATCCGGCGGTGCGTGTCGGCCCCATCGATGGGCTCCCGCGGAGCGCTCACAGCCACCGCTTGTGGCGAAACCACCAGATGAGCGCGCCGGCGAAGCCCACCATCAGCACCAGGGGGAACACCAGCGAGAACGCGCCCGATCGGGCGAACGGCAGCAGGTCCACGTTCATGCCGTAAATGCTGGCGATCAGGCTCAGCGGGAGCACGATGGCCGACATGATCGTCAGCACGCGGATGATGTCGTTCATGCGGTGGGTGATCACCGATTCGTTGGTCGCCTCCAGCGCCTCGGCGACCTCCTTGTAGTTCTCCAGGAGGTCCCACACCCGTTCGCTTTTGTCGACGATATCGTCAAAATACAGCTCGAGGTCATCGGGGGTGTAGCGCTGGCAACTGCGCTCCAGCAGGCCGAGGGTCGGCCGCTGAGGCTTGACGATCTTGCGATAGTTGATGATCTCCTGCTTGGCGTTCGAGATGTCGCGCACCATCGCCTCTGCGGCGTCCTCCTCGAAGAGGGCATCCTCGATTCGGTCCAGCTTGAAGCCGATCTTGTCGAGAATCGGGAAGCAGTAGTCATACATGGTGTCGACGATCTCATAGAGGAGATACGCCGACCCCTTGCTCATCACCTGATCGCGGGCCTCCTCGGAGCGCTTCACCCGTGACCACAGTCCCGAGAGCGCCTTCAGCGGCTCGTTCGGCAGCGTGATCACCAAACCGTCCGCGACGAAGATGTTCAACTCCGCCGGCTGGAGTCGGCCCGTGCGCTTGTCAAATCGCGGGAAGTGCAGAACGATGAACAGGTAGTCCGGATAGGTGTCGATCTTCGGTCGTTGGCGACGGCGCGAGAGCACATCCTCGAGGTCCAGATGATGGAACTCGTAGTGCTCGGCCAGCCAGGCGGTCTCCCGCTCGCTGGGCGACTCGATGTTGAGCCAGGTGAGGCCGTGCGCCTCCAGGCGCCGGACGTCCGGCGCCGCCGGCTCAGTGACGGCGGCCGGTGCGCCCTGCGGTCCGCCGTCGGGCGAGCGCCTGATCTTGGGCAGGTTCGCCATCGGCGATCCCCGTGGTGTCGGCGGTTGTCATCGCGCGAGGCATGGGGCGATTGTCGCACACGGCGCCCCCCGAGGCGCCGCTCAGTCGATCAGGCCGTTGCGATAGGCGTGGCGAGTGGCCTCGGTGCGGTTGGCCACGCCCAGCTTGCGGTAGATGTTCGACAGGTGAAACTTGACCGTCTGCTCGGTGACGTACAGCTGGCTGGCGATGTCCAGATTGGACAGCCCCTCGGCCACCAAGCGCAGGATGGTCATCTCCCGCTCGGTGAGCCCCGCGTGCGGCGGCGCCTCGGTGGCGGACGGCTCGTCGTCGCCCCCCCGCTCCAACGGGTCGGTGGACTTCTGGTGGGATTCGCCGAGATGCTCGCGCGGGTGGTAGACGGTGCCCTCCACCACCTGGCGCACCGTGGACGGGAGATCGAGCGGGTTGATCGACTTCACCACGTAGCCGTCCGCGCCCCGGCGAAGGGCTTCATCGATGTGCTCGGGATCCTCGAACATCGAGAGGATGATCACCTTGATGTCCGGGTGGTTCTCGCGCAGCGTCGAGAGGGTCGTCAAACCATCACCGCGGGGCATCCGCATATCCAGGATGACCACGTCGGGACTCACCTGGGGTACCAGCGCCAGCATTTCCTCGCCGCTCATCGCTTCGCCGACCACCGTGATATCCGGGGCCGTTTCGAGCGCGCGTCGGATGCCGTCGAGCATCAGCCGGTGATCATCGGCGATCGCGACACGTAGCGGAGGACGAGACAGGGGGGGCAATGGTGGCTCGGGTCTGAGGTGCGCGCCAACGGAGGCGCGTGGCGTGCGCCTACGATAGCGATCCGCGACTCGCCATCGGTGCAACGCGGGTGGCACGAGACCATCCGTTACATGTTCGAACCTATGTAATTCGCGTATGTCGCGCGGTCAGCCGGCGGGGTGCGTTGCAGATCGTCCGTGCAGTTTGATCGCCGCGGCGATCTCGGTGATGGGCACGCCCTTCAGGAGAAAGGCCGCCGCTCCGCCGGCCAGTCCGGCGGCGACGTCCTGGTCGGTGTTGCCGATCGACAGCAGCAGGACGGCGATCTCGGGGCGCCGGTCGCGCAGGCGGTGGGTCGCCTCCAGGCCGTCCAGGTGCGGCATGGACACGTCCATCACCACGATGTCCGGCTGAAGGCGGTCGGCCAGGTCCAGCGCATCGGCCCCGTCGCTCGCCTCACCGATCACGATGATCTCAGGATCGCGCTCGAGAATGCGGCGCAGAACGCTGCGGAAACGCGCGTTGTCGTCTGCGAGCAGCACGCGCACCGCGTCGGATCCGGTGTGCGCCTGCGAGGGGGAGGAGCCGCCGGGCATGCGCCGACCCTATAAGGGCCCGCATTCCGGCACGACTATACGAGTTGGTAGGTTTTCCTCCGCCGGACGTATAGGTCGGCGCCGCCCGGTCGCGTGACGATGCCGCCGCCGACGCCCTGGTCCGGGTTTCCCGGGTGCCGGAGGACATCGAGAACCCCGACCGGGCGTTCGCCGAATTGAACGCAGCCATCGCCGCCGCCGCCGAGGCTCCCGCGAGCGTGCTCTGGGCGTGGGACCCGCGGGACCCGCGGACGATGATTCTCAGCGTGCACGGTGGCTCTCCCGACGCCGAACGGCGGATCGGTCAGCTGTGGGAGTCGATTGATCGTCCGACGCGGGAGCGCGTGGTGCGGGCGACAGAGCCCGGGTCGCTCGCCTCGGTGCTGCACCTGCTCGACGCGCGGGAGGGGTGGCTGGTGCCGGTGGCCGGGAACGGCGCGGTGGCCGGCCTGTGCCTGGTCACGGGGTTCAGCGGCCCCGACGACCGGCATCCGTTGCGCATCGCGGCCGTACGTTTAGGCGCGCGCGATGCCGGCCGGGCGCTGCGTGCCCACCTGCTGCGCGCCAATCTGGAACGGGCGATGGCCCAGGTGCTGGTGGCCGACGAGCGGATGCTTGGCCGCATGGGGCTCCACGACGGTCCCACACAGCAGCTGTCGGTCGCCCTGCTCGAGGTCCAGCTCTTGGAGGCGGAACTCGGGGACGCCGATCGGGACGGGCTACCGCTTCCCGCAGACCTGCGCCCGGCGATCGGCCGGATCTATGAGACCGTGGGCGGTGCGCTGCACGAGATGCGCGAGCTGATCGGACACCTGCGTCCCGCGCAGTTCGAGGACCGGCGTCTGGACGACATCCTGAAGGACGCGATCAGGGCGTTCGACCGGCGCACCGACTGCCGGGTTCACGCACACTGGGCGGGCAAATCCCCGGTCAACGGGGTGTCGATCCCCCAGGGGATCACGCTGTCTCGCATCCTGAAGGAGACGCTCAGCAACGCTCACCGCCACGGCCACGCGCGGAACCTACGGGTGGGCGTGCTCTCGGACCACCGAGGCGTGACGCTGACGGTGCGCGACGACGGTGACGGGTTCGACCCGGATGCGGTTCAACAGGAGCGCTCGGGGGTTCCGCTGGCACGCTTCGGCCTGCACGGCATGCGCGACCGCGCCCAGGTGCTGGACGGTTCGTTCGAGATCATCAGCGCCCCGGGCTCAGGTGCCGAGGTGCGCGTCTTCCTGCCGCGCTGGAGCGCCGCCGGTCAGTCGCCGACTCAGGCGCCGGAGGCGGAGTGAGCCAGGGCGCGGTGGGCCCGGGGCCGATCGGCGTCCCGGATGTGAAGGTCTGCGGTCTGACCGACCCCGGCCAGGCGCGCGCCTGCGCCACCGCCGGCGCGTGGGGGATCGGTTTGGTGTTTGCCCGCGCCAGCACGCGTTACATCGACGAGCGCGCGGGGCGTGAGATCTCGCGCGCGCTGCCCGACCACGTCGCTCGGGTGGGGGTCTTTGTCGATCCCGAGCCCGCGGCGGTGGCGCGCCTCGCTCGGGCGGTGGGGCTGACGCATCTTCAGGTGGACGGGCGCTTCAATCTGGCCGCGTTGGGCGAGGCGGCGGGCCTGCCGGTGGTCGAGGCCGTGCGGGTGGCCGCTTCGGCGGACCCACGGCGGCACGGGCATTCCGTTCGACTGGTCGCTGGTGGAGGAGCATCGTCCCGAGCGCCCGTTCGGCGTGGCCGGAGGCCTGCGGTCCGCTAACGTGGGCGAGGTGATCAGGAGGCTTCGACCGTCGCTGGTGGATGTGTCCAGCGGGGTCGAGTGTGCACCCGGACAGAAGGATTCGGCGCGGGTCGTCGAGTTCTTCGCCGCCGTCGAGCGGGCGGTTCGGGAGCGGTGAGCGGTGGATCGGTGTCGAATGTCAACCCCCTACCCCGGGAGGGCCTGCGCATGAGCGAGCAGCGCCTGCCATCGCGCTTTGGCCCCTACGGCGGCCGTTACGTCCCCGAGACCGTCATCGGGGCGCTGGACGAACTGGAGCGGGCCTGGTTGGAACACCGCGATGACGCGGGGTTCCGGCGGGAACTCGACCGCCTGTCGGCCACCTACGTGGGGCGGCCCACTCCGCTGTACCGCGCCGGCAGGTTGGAGCGCGCATGGGGGATTTCCGGGCTCTACCTGAAGCGCGAGGATCTCTGCCACACCGGGGCGCACAAGATCAACAACGCCCTTGGGCAGGTCCTGCTGGCCGAGCGGATGGGCAAACGTCGGATCATCGCCGAGACCGGCGCCGGACAGCATGGGGTGGCCACCGCCACCGCGGCGGCCCTGCTGGGGCTGGAATGCTGCGTGTACATGGGGCGGGTCGACATGCGGCGCCAGCGTCTCAACGTGGTGCGCATGCGGATGCTGGGAGCCGAGGTTCGTCCGGTCGACTCGGGGATCGGGACGCTGAAGGACGCCCTCAACGAGGCGATTCGCGACTGGGTGACGAACGTCGAGCACACCCATTACGTGATCGGTACGGCCGCCGGCCCGGCGCCCTATCCGGAGATCGTCGCCGAACTGCAGTCGGTGATCGGCCGCGAGGCGCGCGAGCAGGTCATGGGGGCCTGCGGGCGCCTGCCGGCGAGCGGGGTCGCCTGCATCGGGGGCGGCTCGAACGCGATCGGCATCTTCCGGGCCTTTCTGGGCGACGATGACGTCCGGTTGGTCGGGGTGGAGGCCGGCGGTTACGGCATCGCCACCGGCAAACATGGCGCGTCCCTCGGCCACGGCTCGCCCGGGGTCTTGCACGGAAGCTTCTCGTACCTGCTGCAGGATCCCGCCGGGCAGGTGGCCGAACCGCATTCTATCTCGGCCGGCCTCGACTACCCCGGGGTCGGTCCGGAGCACAGTCACCTGCGCGACACCGGCCGGGTGGAGTACGTGTCGGTGACCGACGACGAGGCGTTGGACGCCTTCCAGGTGTGCACGCGATCGGAGGGGATCATCCCGGCCCTCGAGAGCTCCCATGCGCTGGCGGCGGTGGCGCGCGACGCGCGTTCTCTGGGCGCCGACGGTCCGATCGTGGTGTCCCTGTCGGGGCGCGGAGACAAGGACGTTGATCAGGTCGCGGCGGCGGTGGGATTGGATGTCTGAGACGGAAAATGCGGGCGCTCGGCGGATCCGGGCGGCATTCGCCGACGCGGGTCGACCGCTGTTCATGCCCTACGTGATGGGTGGATTCCCCGACATGGAGGCCAGCGAGGCCTACCTGCGGGCGCTCGCGCCCCACGCGGACCTGATCGAGTTGGGGATCCCCTTTTCCGATCCGCTCGCCGATGGTCCCACGATCCAGGCGGCTGCCCAACGCGCGCTGGATGCCGGGGCGACTCCGGAACGGGTGATCGATCTGGCCGCCCGGATGCGCGGCGGTCCCCCGATCGTGGTGATGACCTACGCCAATGTGATCTTCGCTCTCGGCATGGACCGGTTCATGGAGCGCGCCGCCGACGCGGGGGTTGCCGGGCTCATCGTGCCCGACGTGCCGATCGATGAGGGCGCGCAGCTGCGTGCCGCGGCCCGGAGGGCCGGGCTGGCGGTGGTGCCGTTGGCGGCGCCGACGACCGCAGCGGATCGCCTCGCGCGCATCTGCGCCGAGGCCGACGGCTTCGTCTACTGCGTGTCGGTGGCCGGCGTCACCGGGGGCGATGTGGCGGTGGGCGACCTGCTGCGCGGTTTTCTGCGGCGGGCGCGGGAGCTGGGCGATGCGCCTCTGGCGGTCGGTTTCGGGATTCGCACCGCGGAGCAGGTGGCGGCGATCGGTCGCATTTCCGATGGGGTGATCGTCGCGAGCGAGTTGATTCGACGCATCGAGGCGGCCCCCGATCGCGAGGCCGCAATCGGGGCGATCACCGAGTTCGCACGGGACGCCAAACGGGTTCTTTCGGACGATTCCTGAGGTTCGGTGGGGATGGCGTCCGCGGGGTGCGCTACGATCGCGCCCGCGCCCCGCGCGATTCGCGCGTCGGGGGGTTGTACACAGCGGGATGAGATGGATGTCGGTTCGGCCGTGAGGCGGGGCGGTCTCGATCGGGTCTCGCCGAATAAAGGAACGTTTGCATGGCCGAAGGCGTCGTGAAGTGGTTCAACGCGGAGAAGGGGTACGGCTTCATCACCCCGGACGACGGCGGTAAGGACCTGTTCGTCCACTTTTCCGAGATCCAGTCATCGGGTTACCGCAGCCTGGACGAGGGCCAGCGCGTGAACTTCGAGAGCCAGGAGGGTCCGAAGGGCCCCCAGGCGTCGAACGTCACGCCTCTGTAGCAGGTCCCTCCCGACGCTCTCGCCGGCGTGACGTTCCTCGTCACAGGCTGAGCACCGGTTGATGACCAGCCCGTGCGGCGTCTCCCCTCGGGGGGCGCCGCATCGGGTCCGGCGTCGCGCTGCCCACGCTTCAGGGAGGCTCGCGACCCGCGTCCGCCCCGCCGAGTGCGGGGCGTGACATCCGATCGGTGTGGCAACGTGCCCCGTCGAAGGCATGCCCACAGACACCGATCACACTCTCAGGCTCGACGCGTCGCTGCCGGCGCTGGGCGACCTCGCCCGCTGGATCGCGCATGCGCGGCGTGCGGGAGGTGAGACCCCGCAGGCTCATGCGGCGATCGAAGCCGCCCTGCGGGATCTGCGCACCCACTGGCGAGACCTGGGCGCCGAGGACCGGCGCGAACTGGCCGCCGCCGTCACCGCGCTGATCGCCGACCGGTCCACACGACCGCCGGACCACCAACCCGCGCGCCCGCCCGGTGCGCCGCTGGATGATCTGCTGGAACGCTTCGGAGTGCGCCGGCTGCGCCCCGGTCAGGACCGGGCGATCGCCGCGGCGCTCGGCGGGCGCGACGCGCTGGTGATCATGGCGACCGGTTCCGGCAAGTCTCTCTGCTATCAGGTTCCCGCGGCCATGCTCGGCGGGCTCACGGTGGTCGTCTCGCCACTGATCGCGTTGATGCGCGACCAGATCGCCGGGCTTGATGCGGCCGGAGTGGATGCGGTCGCCCTCAACTCGACCCTGGACGAGGAAGCCCAACGCGCGGTCCTGGAACGGATGCGCGCCGGCGATCACCGCCTGGTGTACGTCGCCCCCGAGCGTTTCAATTCGCCCTCATTTCGCCGCCTGCTCACCGAGGTGGAGGTGGACCTGCTGGTGATCGACGAGGCGCACTGCGTGTCCGAATGGGGCCACGAGTTCCGCCCGGACTATCGACGGGTGGGCGCTCTGCGGGCACAGATCCGCCCGCGGGCGACGATCGCCCTCACCGCCACCGCGACCGCGCGGGTCCAACGCGACATCGTGGCCCGGGTCGGATTGGACGATCCCCTGATCGTCACGGGCGGGTTCGATCGGCCGAACATCGCCTTCGACGCCGCCTGGATCGAGGGTAAGGGGGCGGTTGCCCGCCGCCAGGCGATTCTCGACCAGCTGCTGCGCACCGCCGCGGACGGCAAGGCGATCATCTACTGCGGCACGCGCCGTGCGACCGACGAGACCGCCGAACGTCTGCGCGCAGCCGGGCACAGCGCGGTTGCCTACCACGCCGGGCGCGACGACCGGGCCGCCGCCCAGGAGGCATTTTCCCGCGGCACCGCCCGCATCGTGACCGCCACCAACGCGTTCGGCATGGGGGTGAACGTGCCCGATGTGCGCCTGGTCGTTCACCTGACCCTGCCGGACTCGTTGGAGCAGCTCTACCAGGAGGCCGGACGCGCGGGCCGGGACGGCGAGGCCGCTCGTCATGTGATCCTCGCCGGGCCGGCCGATGCCGCCAACGCCCGTCGACGGCTCGACGCGGCCCGGATCGGGGTCGGCGAGGTCGGAGCGCTTCTGGGGCGTCTTGCGGCGATCGCGGATGAGGACGGTCACTTTCTCCTGGACCGGCGCGAATGCGATGACCGCGCCACGGTTCACCTGGCGTTGGCGGAACGGATCGGGGCCCTCGAGCTGCACGGCGCCCCGGGCGGCGGGCGGGCGGGGCGGCTGAGGGAGTGGCGCCTGGACGGGCCCCGACGCCAGCTCCTGGCCGGGCTGGTCAGCGAGGAGATCTCGCGGCGGCACGCCGGTCTGCAGAGCGCGATCGCCTACGTCCACGAGGACGCCTGCCGGCGACGGATGCTCCTCGCCCACTTTGACGATTCCGCCGAACCCGACGCGGAGGAGCGGTGCTGCGACCACTGCCAACCTCCCGGCGACCTGAGCGCCGCCCTCGTGCGGGGCGCCCAGCACCTGGCCGTTGCGTCCCCGGCGCGCGCTGCGGGACCGAGCGGACCGGAGGGGCTGGCGGTGGACGAACGCGCCCGCTTCGACGTTCTGCGCCGTTGGCGGGCCGAGACCGCCAAGGAACTCGGTTGGCCGGCGTTCCGGATCTCCCCGAACCGGGCGTTGGCCGCGATTGCGGTCGCCGACCCGCGCGATGAGGGGGCGCTCGGTTCCGTGCACGGCGTGGGACCGTGGCTGGTGGAGACCTACGGCGAGGTCCTGCTCGAGCTGCTGCGCGAACACCGGGGGCGTGAATGAGAATTCGCGTTCACACTTTGGAGGAGTGGGCGCCACGGCGACGAACATGTGTTCGTGTCGATGGGTTGAGATGGGAGGTGTGATGGGCGATTGGGGGGAACGGATCGACGACGATCGGGTGCCGGCGGCGGTGCGGGTGCGCGCCGCCGTGTTGGCGGCCGCCGCCGCGCCGGGTGGATGTCCGTCGGTGGCGCTCCAAGGGCGCGTGTGCGATCTGCTCGGGGTGACGGTCAGCCCGCCGGTGAACGCCGCGATTCAGGCGGCGCTCGGAGTGCTGATCGTGACCGGGGCGGTCGACGAACGCGACGGGCGGCTGGTGATGGCGCTGGGGGTTCGCACCGCGGTCTGATCAGGCGGCCTCGCCGGCCGGCTCCTCGTATGGGATCACCTCGGGGAACAACCGCCGACCGATCAACAGCACGAACGTCGCGATCGCGGCGCCGATCACGGTGAAGACCACCAGCGCCTCGGTGAGCCCGATGGCGTCGCTCAGATAACCCAGGCCTACCACCGGCACCGTTCCGGAATAGGCGCAGACGTACACCAGTGACATCAGCTTGCCGCGCTCCTGGATCGGCACGATCGTGCCCGCGATCACGGTTCCGCCGTAGAGGATGAAACCGTTGGTGGCACCGATCAGGGTTGCGGCGACCACGATGAGGGCCGCG
>DAOKZF010000044.1:0-10322 GCA_035325785.1 Miltoncostaeaceae bacterium | reverse complement strand
CTGGCGTCTCTGGACCTGGGGGTGAGCCTGGAGCCGGCGCGCTCGGGGGGCTCGGCCCCCGTCGGATCAGGCGGGAGACGCAGGAGGCTGCGCCGGCCGATCCGGGCATGGCGGCCCTGACCGTCGAGGCCACCACGCCGTGACCTGACCGTCGAGACGGCGGCGGCCTGCACACCGCCGGCGCGTTGTTCTCACGGACCACCGATCCACGCCGCCACGACGGGTGCGTCTTAGCCTGAACCACCGTGGCGGATGGCACGCACACGAATCGGCGCTCCGGTCGGATTCCGTTTCGCACCGACATCGAGGGCCTGAGGGGCATTGCGACGATCACCGTCGTGGCCTACCACGCCGGCGTTCCGTTCCTGAGCGGTGGATACATCGGCCTGGACATCTTCTTCGTGATGTCGGGCTTTCTGATCACGGCGCTGCTTGTGCGCGAGGTCGACGCGACCGGCACGATCGCCCTCAGGGAGTTCTTCGCCCGGCGAATCCGGCGCCTGCTCCCCGCCGCCGTCACGGTGCTGGGATTCATCCTCGTGGCCGCCGGGGTGCTGATGGCGCCGCTGGGGCGCGCACGCGTGGCCGGAGACGTGCTCGCGGCGAACCTCTATGTGGTCAACTGGCGTTTCGCCGAGCAACAGACCGACTACCTGAGCGCCGGTTTGTCGGCCAGCCCGGTGCAGCATTTTTGGTCGCTGTCGGCGGAGGAACAGTTCTACCTCGTATGGCCTCTGTTGATGCTGGCCGGCGTGATGGGCGCGGTGCGCCTGCATGTTGCCCCGCGGGTCGTCGTCGGGCTGCTGCTTGGCCTGCTTGCCCTCATGCTGTTCGTCCATTCCGTGCACCACACCCGCACGTCGGCCGGAGCGGCCTACTTCTCGACCCTCGCGCGTGGCTGGGAGTTCGCGATCGGTGCGGGACTCGCGCTTATCCCAACGTCCCACCTGAGGATCCCGCGCCCGGTCGCGAGCGCGTTGGTGTGCGTCGGGGGTGCCGCCCTTGTGTGGACGGCCCTCACATTCGATGAGACGACGCGGTTCCCCGGGCCCGGCGCGCTCATTCCCTGCGCGGCCAGCGCGGCGATCATTGCGGCCGGAATCCACCATCCGGACACCCTCCCGGCGCGCCTGTTGACGGTCCGTCCGGCGCGCTGGGTGGGGCGCATCTCCTACTCGTGGTACCTGTGGCATTGGCCGCTGCTCGTGTTCGCGGCCCTCGCCTGGGGGAAGCTTCCACTGGGCGCCACCCTCGCGATCGTGGCGGCGGCCCTCATCCCGACGGTGCTCACCCACCGACTGATCGAGGAGCCATTTCGCCGGGCACACGTGTTCGCGCGCAGCCCGAGTCGCTCCTTCCGTCTCGGTCTGACCTGCACCGCCCTGGTCGTGGTGGGAGTGTTCGGCTCCCTGGCGGCGATTCCGGGCACGCCGCTCGCGTCGGCGGAGGAGGCGATCGGGGCGCGCGCGTTGGCCCGACCCGGGGCCCGACTGCAGGAAAATGCCGACGCCATCAGGCCAAATCCGATCTCGGCGATCCGTTACCGCGGACGGGCGGACGCCGACGGATGTTTGGTGCGTCCCCTCGACACGCGTTCCGAGACATGCATCTACGGGCGCCTGAACGGTGCGCGGACGGTCGTGCTCTTTGGCGACTCTCACGCGATGCAGTGGTTTCCGGCCCTCGCCGCGGTGGCTCGCCATCGTGGGTGGCGGCTGCTCGTCTTGACCAAGGCCGGCTGCACACCCGCCGATGTGCCGATCCGCAACGCCCAGCTGCGTCGTCGCTACGAGGAGTGCGAGGACTGGCGCGGGTGGGCTCTCGCGCGGATCGCGCGGGCGCGGCCGTCGGCGGTGGTGGTGGGCAACGCCGGCGGTCACCACGTGCTGAGCGGATCGGACACGCTCGAGCGTGCGGCGGCGGTTCCCGTGATGACCCGCGGGCTCGTCCGCACCCTGCGACGGCTGAGATCGGGCGGAGCTCGCGTGTGGATCATGCGCGAGAACCCTCGGCCCCCGCTGGACGTGCGCGCATGCGTGTCTCGGTCGCTGCGGGGTCTGGGACGCTGCGCCTTCTCGCGTCTCGACGGCTACTCCGTGCCCTCGGCGAACACGCGGGCGGCCCGAGCGGTACGCGGAGTGGAACTGATTGACAGCCGGCCGGTGTTGTGCCCGGCAACGCGGTGTCCGGCGGTGATCGGCAACGTGCTGGTGTATCGCAACACGTCGCACCTCACCGCCACCTACGTCGCGACCCTCACCGATTGGCTGTCCCGCCGCCTTCCGGCGCGCGTGCCGGCGGCCCGACCCGGACGGTGACGGCCGGTCGGATTCACCATGATCGGGGTAACATCCCCGTGCATGAGCGACATCCGCCCGGGTTCCCGACGCACGAAGATCCTCGCGACGATCGGCCCGGCGTGCGGCGATCCGGCGGTGCTCGCGCGATTGGTCGACGCCGGGATGGACGGGGCGCGCATCAACATGTCGCACGGCAGCCCGGAACAGTGGCTCGCCTACGCCCGAGAGGTCCGTCAACTGGAGGAGACCTCCGGCAGGCCGATCGCGGTGCTCGCCGACCTCCAGGGGCCAAAGATCCGCCTGGCCGCCGACACGCCGAGGCGGCGCCTGGCGGAGGGGGAGGAGGTGACGGTGGTCGCCGGCGCCAAGACCCCGCGCGGCACGCTGGCGGTGGATTGGGACCGGGTGACCGAGGCCGCCCTGCTGGGGGTCTCGGAACTGGTGATCGGGGACGGCACCCCGCGACTGGAGATCCTCGGCGACACGACCTTCGACGGGGCGCCCGCCCTGGTCGCCCGCTGCACGAAGTCCGGTGATGTCGCCCCGCGGCGCGGGGCAACCCTCACCCATGTGGCGCTCGCCGGGCCCTGCCTGACCGAAAAAGACCTGGCCGACCTGGACACTCTGGTCGATCTGCGCCCCGATCTGGTCGCGTTGAGCTTCGTGCGCGCGGCCTCCGACATCGAGGAGTTGCGCGGTGAACTTGCCGGCCGCGGCCTCGGGGACACCCGCATCATCGCCAAGATCGAGAAGTCCGAGGCGATGCGGGTGCTCGACGACATCATCGCCGCATCCGATGGGATCATGGTGGCCCGCGGCGACCTCGGGATCGAGCTGGGCGTCGCGCACATCCCGTTGGCCCAGAAACGGATCATCGCCCGGGCGCAGGCGCACGGGCGGTTGGTGATCACCGCCACGCAGATGCTGGAGTCGATGCACCTGCGACCCGAACCAACCCGGGCGGAGGCCACCGATGTGGCCAACGCGATCCTCGACGGCACCAGCGCGGTGATGCTCTCGGGCGAAACGGCCCAGGGGTCCTACCCGGTGGAGGCCGTCGCCGCGATGGACGAGATCGCGCGGGTCGCCGAGGTCGCGATCACCCCCGCGCCCGTCCGGGAGACGCCGCTGTCGGATGCCGAGGCGGTGCTGCAGGCGGCCGCCTTCCTCGGGGAGAGCCGCGAGTGCGCCTGCTACGTCACTCCGACCGAGACCGGTGGCTCCGCGCGGGCGCTCGCCCACAGCCGGCCGCACGCCCCGATTCTGGCGTTGACCGCCAACCGGGATGTCGCGCGGGCCCTGGCCCTGGAGTGGGGGGTGGTGCCCCGGGTCTTCCCGCGGCGCGAAAACGTCGCCGCCATGCTTGATGACGCCCTCACCCTGGTGACCGATCTGATGAATCTGAGTTCCGGCGCGCCGGTGGTGATGGCCTACGGTGTCAGCATCGCCCAACCGGGGCGCACCAGCCTGATCGTGTTGCGCCATGTCCGCTGAACGGCTGCCCGCCGCAATGATTCCCGACCGGGGGTAACCCGATGACGTTCCCAGATCTGTCCGCCCCGATCGTGCTCGCGCCGATGGCCGGTGGCCCGTCGACGCCCGCGCTGTGCGCGGCGGTGAGCGGCGCCGGCGGCCTGGGAATGCTGGCGGGCGCCTATCGGGCGGTCGACGATCTGCGCGTCGACATCGATGCGGTGCGGGCCGCAACCGACCGCCCGTTCGGCGTCAACCTGTTCGTCCCCGGGGCCGAGATGGTGTCCGCCGATGAACTGGCCACGTATCGACGCCGGTTGGCCTCCGACGGTGCCCGCTACGGCGTCGAGCCCGGCATGCCCCGCGAGGACCCGGGCGATGACGGCTGGGAGGACAAACTCGCCCTCGCGGTCGAACGATCTGCACGCGGCCAACAGCGCGGTGTGGGTCACGGTGAACAACCCGGACGAGGCCGAGCTGGCCGCCGATGCCGGGGCGGATGTCCTGACCGTGCAGGGCATCGAGGCCGGTGGCCATCAGGGCGGATGGTTGCACCGCGGTGAACCGGACGGCTACGGCCTGCTCGCCCTGATCCAGGTCGTGCGCCGACGGGTGGAGTTGCCCCTGGTGGGGGCGGGGGGGATCGGCGATGGGGCGGCGATCGCGGCGGTGATCGCCGCCGGTGCGCGCGCGGCCCAACTGGGCACCGCCTTTCTCTGCTCCCCCGAGGCGGGCACCGATCCAACCTATCGAGCGGCCCTCCGTGCCGGCGGTATCACCCGCGCCACCCGGGCCTTCAGCGGCCGTCTCGCCCGAGGGATGAACAACCGTTTCATCACCGATCACGACTCGCACGCTCCGGCCGCCTTCCCCGCGGTGCAGCAGATGACCGGTCCGCTGCGGGCGGCGGCCCGGGCCGCCGGTGACCCGGATGGTCTGAGCCTGTGGGCCGGCCAGGCGCACGCCCTGGCGGCGCGCGATCTTCCCGCGGGCGAAATCGTCCGTCGGCTGCAGGCCGACGCGCGCCGCGCCGCCCGAGCGGCCGCCGATGCGCTGGGCGTCGACGTCGGCACGTGAGCGATGGGCGGCGCCGCCGCGGGGTCCGAGCGCGGCCCCTGAGCTGATGCATCACGCGATGAGGAGGCTTCGCCACCATGGGTGATGGGCCGCCCCGCGGCGATGCGCAACGCGCCCGGATCCTGCGCTACTGGCGCGCGGTCGAGATGTTCAGCGCCGCGCCGGCGCCGCGTCCCGGACCGGACGGCGAGGTGGTGCGCCTGGAGGGAGATCGTCCGCCCCCCTGGGAGATGGAGCCGCGGGGCGAGCCGTTGGGAGAGCGCCGGGTACGACGCCACGCGGTTCACCTGGGGCTGTTCTCGCTCGCCGAGGCCTACGGGTTGCTCGAACGGGCGTTTCCCGACGACCTCGGTCGAGGGGAGGGACCCCAGGTGCGCGGCGAGAGCGCGACCGTGGCGTTCGTCGCGGACGAACACGGGCGGCCGCTGCCCGGGAGCCTGGTTCTGAGCGAGTGCGCGTGGGCGATCGCCCACGCGCTCACCCCGGGTGCCACCGCCGATCCCGGCGACGGTTTCGCCGCTGCGCAACAGGCGATCGCCGACGTGCTTGGCGAGGGGGGCGACGAACCGATGACCGGCGTCCGGATGGCGCACGTGGCCCAGGCGGCCGGTGCGCTCACCGGTTTGGACCGTCACCTGGCGATCGGCGGGACGCTGGTGCGCAGCTACCACATCGATCGGGCCGACGCGCAGGAGGGCGGCGAGAGCGTGCTGCTCAACGGCTTCCACGGGGACGACCTGCGTCGGGTGGAGGCCGCCGTTCGCCGGGGTGACTACGGGCATGCTCTGTGGCGGTATCTGGCCCCCGCCGATGAGTTCGTCCCGCCGGGCCGCCTGGATCTGGCCGATCCGGTCGGTGCGCGCGAGCTTGAGCGGTGCCGTCCGGCGGCCCGCTGGCCGGCGCCCGTCGACCGACCGCCGGAGGACGGCCAGCGTTGGGCGGTCGCCGGTGCGCTGGGACGGCTCGGTCACGGCGGTGGGATCGTGGCCGTCAACGGGCCACCGGGGACCGGTAAAACCACCATGCTGCGCGATCTGATCGCCGCGATCGTGGTCGAACGCGCCGGGGCGCTCGCCGACCTGGATCGCCCGGCGGACGCCTTCGTGGGACGCACGCGGTGGGGTCCGGCGAGCGAGGGGGAGCGCTGGGTTCATCGCCTGCGTCCCTCGCTGACCGGCCATGAGATCGTTCTGGCCTGCTCCACCAATGCGGCCGCCGAGAATGTGAGCGTCGAAATCCCGGCGCGCACCGCCATCGGGGAGGAATGGCAGGCGCGCGCCGAGCACCTGGCGGGGTTGGGGACGCTCGCCCTGCGCGCGCGCCGGGAGGCCGCCGGAGGCGACGTCGCCGCTGACCAGACCGAGGCCTGGGGGCTGTTGGCGGCCTGTCTGGGCAGTCGCCGACGCACCGCCGACTTCGCCCGCGCCGTGTGGTGGGGGTCCCTGCCGTCGGACCGGCGCGCCCGACGGGAGGGTCAGTTGGCGCTGGCGGTACCCGAGAGCGCTCCGCGCCCGCCCGGCTTGGCGCGACTGCTGCGCGAGGCGGCCGCCCGCACCGATTCGCGCCCCACCTGGCGGGAGGCGGTGGACGCCTTTCGCGCCGCTCACGCCGCGGCCCGGGCCGACATGGGAGATCCTTGACCCGAGGGCACCGCCCATCAGGAGGGGCTGCGCACGGAGGTCTTCCTCGCGGCGCTCGCGCTGCACCGGGCCCTGCTCGAGCACGCCGCGGGCGCCTTGGGCGACAACCTACGCGCCGTCGCCGATCTGCTTGGCGGTCGAGCCCCCGCGGGAGTATCCGCCCAGGCGCTGGCGAGTGCATGGCAGAGCCTCTTCCTGGTGGTGCCGGTGGTGAGCACGACCTTCGCATCGGTGCCGCGCCTGTTCGACCGGTTGGAGCGCGAGGCGTTCGGTTGGCTGCTGATCGACGAGGCCGCCCAGGTGCCCCCATGGCATGCGGTCGGTGCGCTGTGGCGCGCCCGGCGGGTGGTCGCGGTCGGCGACCCCCGCCAGTTGGAGCCGATCGATGCGCTCCCGACGGCGATTCATGACCGGCTGCGCGCCCGGGAGGGGGTGCCCGCCGACTGGCTGCCCGCCGCGGCGTCGGTTCAGACGTTGGCCGACCGGGTAAGCGTGGTCGGCGCCCGAGCCCCCGAGGCTCCCGACGGCTGGATTGGCGTGCCGCTGACCGGCCACCGACGCTGCCAGGAGCCGATGTTCACCATCATCAACCGGCTTGCCTACGGGGGACGGATGGTGAACCTGACGCCGCAGCATCGGGGTCCGGACCTGCCCGAGAGTGCCTGGCTCGATGTGCCGCCCGGGCGGGCCGACGGCCACTGGCGCCCGGCCGAGGGCGATCGGCTCACCCGGGTCCTGCTGTTCCTGGAGCGCGCTGGGCAGGATCCGCGCGAGGTCGTACTGCTCAGTCCCTTCCGGGATGTGGCCCACCGCCTTGTCATCGCCGCACGGCGCTGGCCGGGAGTGCGGGCCGGCACGGTGCATACCGCCCAGGGGCGGGAGGCCGACGTGGTGGTGCTGGTGCTCGGTAGCGACCCGGCCAACGACGGGGCGCGCCGGTGGGCGGCGGACCGCCCCAACCTGCTGAACGTGGCGGTCAGTCGCGCCCGGCGACGTCTGTGGGTGATCGGTGACCTGGAGGCCTGGAGCGCCCACCCGAACGTCGCCCTGATCAGCGCTCATTTGCCCCGCTGGTCCCAACCGGTGCGCGCGCGGGGCCTCGCGGACCGCTGACGGCCCGCGGGCCTGCGGGGCCGGGTCGCCCGCGCCGGATGGGACATCCGGCCCACGAAAGTTGCCCGAATCGTTATGTGGGTCGTCGCGGTGCCGATGAGTGCTTCACGGACACCGCGGAATGGGGTTGAGATGGGTCGGAATTCGCGTGATCAGGGGGTGGAGGTGATCGACGAGGTGATCGCCCGACTCGAGAGCCTGAACGGGCATTGCCTGGCGGGTGTCGCCGACGGGCTGGCGGCGATGGGCGAACGGGACCTGACGGTGACCGTCACACCGGTCACCACGCTCATCGACCGCACGAGCGCCGATCCGCGTACGAACGCCCTGATTCAGCAGACCAACGCGCTGATCGAGCGAACCCAGGCGGCGGTTGCGGCCTACAACGCGGTGCAGAGCCGTCTGCGCGAAACGCTGGGTGACCAATCCTGCCTCGACGAGCTCCTGGACGGAATGAACAGCCTGTCCGGACACTGCATCGAGGATCTCCAACTCGGGTTGAACTCCATGGCCGACGGGGACTTCCGCCCGGAGGTGCACGCGGTCACCCAGCCGATCGTGCGCGAGACGGATGTCGATCTGGGCATTCTGGGCGACACGTTCAACAGCATGCGCGAGCGGATGGTCAGCGCCGTGGGCGGCTACGGCAACATGCGCGAGCGGGTCGGCGGCATGATCCGCGAGGTCGGCGAGGTGGCCGAGACGGTCGCCGCCACCGGTGAGCAGTTGGCCAGCGGCGCCCAGGAGACCGGGCACGCGATCGAGGATGTGGCCCGCTCGATGGCCGAGATGGCCGCCGGGGCGGAGCGCCAAGAGCAGATGGTGTCCCAGACATCAGGGGTGGCCGACGAGGCCGAGCGTTTGGCCTCGGAGGCGAGCGAGGTGGCCGAACGCGGCATGCGCCTCACCGGTGAGGTGGCGCGGATCGCCGATCAGACGAACCTGTTGGCCCTGAACGCCGCAATCGAGGCCGCTCGGGCCGGCGAGGCCGGGCGGGGCTTCGCGGTGGTTGCCGATGAGGTCCGCAAGCTGGCTGAGAGCTCCGCCGGAACCGTGGGCGAGACGCGCGCCGCCTTCGACGAACTCGGCCGGGCGGTCGAGGGCACCAGCGGGCATGTGGAGGGGCTGGCGAGCGCCACGCGCGAGGTTGCCGCCGTCAGCAGCCAGGCGCGCGCCCTCACCGAGAGCGTGTCGGCCGCCGCCCAGCAGACCGCGGCCTCCACCCAGGAGGTGGCGGCCTCCGCCGAGACCCTGGTGGAGACCGCCGAACGGCTGTCCGGCCTGATCGGCCGCTTCCAGATCGCCAACTGATCGGCCGGCGCGCGCCGGGTGGGCGCACCTTCCCGCCAGGAGGCCTTCCATGAACTTCCCGATCCGCCGGTGTTCGGATCGACCCGCCTCAGCAGGGCGTGAAAGGCGGGGGAGTGATCGAGGTGCACCAGATGGCAGACCTCATGGGCCACGACGTGTTCGGCCACTGCGCGGGGGGCGAGCATCAGGCGCCACGAAAACGACAGACGCCCCCGGGCGCTGCAGCTGCCCCAGCGCCCTCGTGGGTCACGGATCGCGATCCCGCCGACGCGCACTCCCAGCCGGTCGGCCCACGACTCGGCGAGGGCGGCGAGTTCGTGGCGGGCGTGGGTCCGGTACCAGCGCTCGATCGGCACGAGCGAGTCCGTCCCCTCGGGTCGCGTCACGATCAGTGCGGCACCGCTCAGGCGGGCGGTCGCCCGCGCCCCCGAGCGCAGGTGCAGCGTCAGGCGATCGTCGAACAGGGCCAAGCGGTCCCCGTCGCGTAACGGCGTCGGCCGGGCGGTGACGGTGCGCTCGGCCAACCAGTCGGCATGTTCGGCGAGAAATGCGGTGACCGACCGTTCCGGCAGGTGGGCGGGCACGGTCAGGCGCGCTCCCCGTTCCGTCACCCGCAGACTGATGCGTCGCGCGCCGGGATGGCGCACCACCAAGCACGGTATCGGTCCGGCCGGGGTGTCCACCGGTCGACGTGGTCGCGGGGTGAATGCTCGCCGATCGCTCACCGAGCCAGGGTATCCGGCCGCGGACGCTGCGAGACTGGACCCATGAGCTGGCGCGACATCACCACCCCGATCAGGGACGGCATGGACGTCTATCCCGGCGATCCGCCGGTCCGCGTGCGCGCGGTGCGCACATTTGCCGCCGGTGACCCCTACCGGGTGAGCTCCCTCGCCTTCGGCAGCCACACCGCCACCCACATCGATGCCCCCGCGCACGCGCTGCCCGACGGGCCCGGGGTGGAATGGGCGGCGTTGGAGGTGCTGATCGGCCCCGCGCAGCTGATCGCGGTGGCACACGAGCGCCCGCTGGACGCGGCGGCACTCGCCGAGGCCGGCATCGTGGCCGACTGCCGACGGTTGCTGGTGCGCACCGACGCCGCCGGCGCCCCGGCGCCCGCCGTCACGCCGTCGGGCGCCCGCTCGCTGGTCGAGCGCGGCGTGCGCCTGGTGGGCATCGACACCCCGTCGATCGCCGGCGGCGACGATCCGATGCCGACCCATCGGGTTCTGCTGGAGGCCGGCGTAATCATCGTCGAGGGTCTGCGACTGGTCGGTTGCGCTCCCGGCGCCCACGAAGTTGTGTGCTTGCCGCTGTTGCTCCCGGGCGCCGATGGCGCGCCGGCCCGGGCAGCTATCCGTCCGCTCGCCGAGCGCCGGTGATCGGTTCCGCCAGGGCGTTCCTCGAT
>DAOKZF010000043.1:0-10514 GCA_035325785.1 Miltoncostaeaceae bacterium | reverse complement strand
CTGCACGACATCGGCCGCCCGGGCATCGGGGAGGATCGGCCCGCGCGACGGGCTGGCGCGCTTCATTTCGGCGATCAGCGAGATGCCCTCGCGGATCAGGGCCTCCGAGAAGGGGCGACCGCGCCGCTCGGGACCGAGCTGCGCTTCGAGGGCGGACGCCGGAACGGCCCGCCGACGTTCGGCCAGGTCGCTCAACGTGCGGTCGACGACGGTTTCGAGGAAGGTGCTCATCCGGTTCCCGGGAAGCCTACGCGCCCGCCAGGGCGCGCGTCGTGCCGACGAACGCCGCCAGTCGTTCGCGGGCGGCGCCCTCGTCGATGCTGGCCTGCGCCAGACGGATACCCTCGCCCAGATCCGCGGCGCGCCCGGACAGCCAGATCGCGGCCGCGGCGTTCAACACCACCAGGTCCCGCGCCGGCCCGGGCACCCCGTCGAGCACCGCCCGCGTCACGACGGCGTTGGCGGCCGGATCCCCGCCGGCGATGTGCTCCTCGGCCGGCGGCCGGAAACCGTAGTCGGCCGGGTCGATCACCGACGCGCGAATACCGTCCGGCCCGACGCCGATCACGTCGTTCACCGCACCGGTCGACAGTTCGTCCAGCCCGTCGCGCCCGCGCACCACCAGCGCCCGCTCGGTGCCCAGCGCCGCCAGGGCTTCCGCCAGCCGGCGCAGATAGTCCGGATCGGCGACCCCCAACAGCTGGCGGGGTGCGCCGGCGGGATTGGCCAGGGGCCCGATGAGGTTGAACACGGTGCGCACCGCGAGCGCCCGGCGCACCGGCACGATGTGCTTGAAGGCCGGATGGTGGGCCGGCGCGAACATGAAGCCGATCCCCACCTCCTCCAGGCAGCGCGCGACCCGGTCGGGCGGCAGCTCGATGCGGGCCCCGAGGGCCTCGAGCACGTCGGCGCTGCCGCACTTGGATGTGGCGGAGCGGTTACCGTGCTTGGCCACCGCCACGCCGGCGCCGGCCACGACGAAGGCCGCGGTGGTCGAAATGTTGAAGGTTGAGCGCCCCCCGCCGGTGCCGCAGGTGTCGATGAACATGCCCGACGGCCCCGTCACGGGCTCGGCGTGGGCGCGAATCACCGATGCCAGCCCCGCGATCTCCTCGGCGCTCTCGCCCTTCGCCCGCAGGGCGATCAGGAAACCCGCGGTCTGCGCGTCGCCGGCCTCGCCCGACATGATCGCCTCGAGCGATTCGGCCGCGATCGCGCGCCCGATGTCCTCGCCGTCGAGCAGTTGGTCGATCGCCTGTGAGATCACGGGGGCCGGCATCGGCTACCTCCTCCCGGAGTTGAAGGTCAGGAAGTTCGCCAGCAGCTCGATTCCCGCCCCGGTGAGGATCGACTCGGGATGGAATTGGACCCCGTCGATCATGTGCTCGCGGTGGCGCAGGCCCATGACCACGTCGCCGTCGCACCAGGCCGACCGCTCGAGCTCCGCCGGCAGGTCGGGGTCGACCACCAGCGAGTGGTAGCGGGTGGCGACCATCGGGCTGGCGATCCCGGCGAACACGGTCCGCCCATCGTGGATGATCTCGCTGGTCTTGCCGTGCACCGGCTCGCGTCCGCGCACCACCCGACCGCCGAAGACCTGCCCGATCGCCTGATGGCCGAGGCAGACGCCCAGGATCGGAATCTCGCCCGCGAACGCCCGGATCGCCTCCAACGTGATGCCGGCGTCGTCCGGGGTCTTGGGGCCGGGTGAGATCATCAGGTGGGTCGGATTGAGGGCGCGCAGGCCCGCGATGTCGATTGCATCGTTGCGGTGCACGAGCACCTCGGCACCCAGGCGGCCCAGGTACTGCACGAGGTTGTAGGTGAAGCTGTCGTAGTTGTCGATCAGCGCGACACGCGCCATCACCAGGTCTCCTCCCCGGCGGCGACCTCGATCGCGCGCAGCAACGCCGCCGCCTTGTTGCGGCTCTCGTGGTACTCGGTGGCCGGCTGCGAATCGGCGACCACCCCGGCGCCGGCCTGCACGTGCACCCGTCCGTCCGTGCAGACGAGGGTGCGGATGGTGATGCAGGTGTCCATGTCGCCGTCCCAGCCGATCCAGCCGAGCGCGCCGCCGTACGGGCCGCGTTTGGTCGGCTCCAGTTCGTCGATGATCTCCATCGCCCGCACCTTCGGCGCCCCCGAGAGGGTGCCGGCCGGGAAGGTGGCGCGCAGGGCGTCACTGGCGCGCAGCTCGGGGCGCAGATGCCCCTCGACGGTGCTCTCGATGTGCATGATGTGGCTGTAGCGGCGCACGTCCATCAGTTCGCTCACCCGCACGGTCCCTGTACGCGAGACCCGCCCCAGGTCGTTGCGCCCCAGATCGACCAGCATCACGTGCTCGGCGCGTTCCTTCGGGTCGCCCAGCAGTTCGTCGGCCAGGCGCTGGTCATCCTCCTCGTCGGTGCCGCGCGGGCGGCTGCCGGCGATCGGATGGGTCTGCACGTGATCCCCCTCGGCCTTCACCAGCAACTCGGGGCTGGAGCCGACCAGGGTCAGGTCGTCGCACTCGAAGAAGAACATGTACGGCGACGGGTTGACCGTGCGCAGGGCGCGGTAGATCGAGAACGGGTCGAGGTTCGTGGCGACCGAGAAGCGCTGGGACGGCACCACCTGGAAGGCGTCGCCGGCGAACACGTACTCCTGTGCCTGACGGACGGCCGACTCGTAGGCCTCCCGCGGCATGTTGGGGCGGACCTCCCCGATCCGGGGCGTCGACGACGGGTCCGGGCTCGGGACCGGCCCGGTCAGACGCCGCTTCAGCTCGACGATCCGTTCAGTGGCCTGGGCGTAGGCCTCGACCGGGTCTCGGTCGGCGGCCACCGGGCAGGGCACGACCAGGGTGAGGGTGCGACGCAGGTGGTCGAACAGCACCACCGGCCCGCTGATCAACTGCACCAGGTCCGGCACGCCCAGGTCGTCGTCGGGCACGTCCGGCAGCCGCTCGACGGTGCGCACCAGGTCGTAGCCGTAGTACCCGACGGCCCCGCCGGTGAACGCCAGCGGTTCGTCGGAGGGCGCCATGCGCACCGCCCGCACGGCGTCCTCGACGGCGCCGAACGGGTCGCTGGCATCCAGATCACGTTCATTGCCCGCCGCGTCGCGCTGCACCAGCCGCCCGCCGGCGCCTCGGATCACCGCCTGAGGGCGCACGCCGATCATCGAGTGGCGGCCCAGGTTGCCGCGTTCCACCGATTCCAGCAGGAAGGCGGGGCCACCGTCGCGCAGCTTGAGGAAGGCGCTCACCGGCGTCTCGCAGTCGGCGATGTAGGTGTGGCTGAGCGCCACCTGGCCATATCGGGCGGCCAGTTCGCGCACGCGCTCGAGGGAGGGGCTGATCGCGGGACGCCCGTCGGCCTCCCGCGGCGGCACCCGCAGGTGAAAGGGCGGTGATTCGTTCACTCGGGCCCGCGCCGGGAGGCGAGTTCCGCGGTGACCTCCTCGAGGCTCACGCCGCTGGCCTGCCACAGCACCGACAGGTGGTAGAGCAGGTCCGCGCTCTCGTAGACGACCTGGCCGTGTTCGCGCCCCTTCGCGGCGATCGCCACCTCGGTCGCCTCCTCCCCCACCTTCTTGCAGACGGTGTCGATGCCTTTCGCCAACAGGCGGGCGGTGTAGGAGCTGTCCGGGTCGGCGTCGGCGGCGCGCCGCGCGACGGTGTGCACCAAATCGGCCAGGGCGGCGTGGGGTTCGTCGGCGACCTCGCCGACGGGGGTGAAGAAGCAGGTGCGCTCACCGGTGTGGCAGGCCGGGCCGGCCGGCTCGACGCTCACCAAAAGGCTGTCGTCGTCGCAATCGACGCGGATGGCCCGCACCGCCTGGGTGTTGCCGCTGGTGGCTCCCTTGTGCCACAGCTCGCCCCGGGAGCGACTCCAGAACCAGGTCTCACCGCTGTCGAGGGTCCGCTGGAGCGCCTCGCGGTTCATGTACGCCTGCATCAGCACCCGCCCGCTGACGGCGTCCTGAACGACCGCCGGAATGAGCCCGTCCTCGTTGAAACGCACCCTCTCCAGCAGGGCGGCGGGCGTCAGGGCGGCGCTCATCGGGCGGTCCTCTTTCCGGGTGTGTGCGACACGATTACCTGCCACCTCCGTTGAGCTCGGCCAGTTCGGCCAGCACCGTTGCCACGTCCGCGGTGGCGACCCGTGCCGCACCCGCGCTCACCAGCTCCTGAACGGCCTCCAAGCCGTGGATACCCCCGGCCGCCCGTACGCCGACCGCCTCCGACAGCGCATCGCGCATGGTCTCCACATCCTGCACGTTGGCCGGCCCGTGCGCACCGGATCCGGTGCCGGCGAAGTCCACCCCGGCCTCGTCGGCGATCAGGCAGGCCAGCCGGGTGAGTTTCTCCCCCAGCAGGGGCGCTTCGACGGTGACGGTCACCAGCGCGTGCCCCCGCGCGACGTTCGCCGCCTGGGAGCGGATCGCGTGCACCACCCGCGTGAGGTCCTCACGCACCGCGCCGAACCGACCCGCCAGCATCCCTTGGTGGTCGAGCGCCACGTCCAACTCGCCCGCGCCCTCCGCGACGGCCCGCTCGGCGATCGACACCCGCTGGGCGGTGCTGGCGGCGCCGCGGGAGTGGTCGATCGCGACCGCCGGCTTCACGTCACAGCCGCGCAGGTGGGCGACGATCTCGACCAACCGCTCGGGGCGCACGTACAGGGCGGCGACATGGTGCTCGCGCACCTGGGCACAGGCCTCGGCCAGCTCTCGCTCGCCGATCCCGGTCTCCAGCAGCGTGCACTCGAGGGTCTTGGTGAGGTCCTCGACGCGCATCAACGGGGCACGACGCGGGCGATCCGAGACATTCCGCCCAGTATAGCGAGGCACCGAGGGGCGACCATCGTGTTCAGAGCCCGAACCTCTCCAGCAGCGACTCGTCCTCTCGCCAACGTCGGCGCACCTTGACCATCAGATCCAGGTGGACGGTGGTGCCCCAGATGTGGCCGATCGTCTCGCGCCCCGACCGGGCGATCGCCGCGATCATCGCCCCGCCCCGGCCGGCCCCGAACCCCTTCTGCGACTCCGTCTCCACAATCAGGTTCGCCCGCACCACGACCCCGTCGCGGGCCGGCTCGATCTCCTGCACGTCCACCGCGAGGGCGTGAGGGATCTCCTGGCGCAGACGCACCAGGGCCGCCTCACGGATCATCTCGGCGGCCAGTTCCTCCTCGGTCTGGTCCCCGGCGACCCCCTCGGGGAAGTACCGCGGCCCCTCCCCCAACAGGTTGACCAGATCGTCGCGCAGCGCCGACATGCCCTCGCCGGTCAGGGCGCTGACCGGGTGCAGCGCGACGAAGCCCACCAACTCGGACGCGCGCAGGATCGTGCGCGCCAGGGAGTCCCGATCGACGGCGTCGATCTGGTTGACCACGATGATGCAGGGCAGACCGGCCCCCTTCAGGCGGGCGGCGATGAACCGGTCCCCGCCACCGATCTCCTCGCGCGCGTTGACCACCAGCAGCGCCGCGTCGCAGTCCTCCAGGTTCCGGTCGACGGTCGCCTGCATGCGACCGGTGAGCGTGTCGGCGGGCCGCTGAACCCCCGGCAGGTCGAGCAGGACCGCCTGCCAGTCCTGGCCGTGGACCACCGCGGTGATCCGACGGCGGGTGGTTTGGGGACGCGGCGATACCGCGGCCACCCGCCGACCGGACAGCGCATTGGCCAGGGTCGACTTGCCGACGTTCGGCCGCCCGGTGAGGGCGATCAGTCCGGAACGGTAGGTCATCCGAGCAACTTGAAGACGAGCATGGTCACCCCGACCCCGAGGACCGCGCCCACCATCACCTCGGGCAGCGAATGGATGCCGGCCTCCACCCGCGACTGGGCGACCAACAGGGCCATGAGGAAGGCCAGCATCGACACCAGGGCGGCGTGGCGCAGCGGCTCGGAGATGAGCGTGACCGCCATCCAGGCGGCGAAGGCGGCCGCCGCATGACCGGAGGGCATACCGCCGCGCAGCGGGGTGCCCCGCCCCAGATACGCCTTGAGGGCGATCGCCGCGATCACCGTCAGAATCATCACCAGCACGACCAGGTGGGTCGGTGAGCGACGCACCCCCAGCAGCAGGTCGGGCGTGGTCGACGACAGGTGCTCGTAAAACATGAAATAGGCGACCGCCAGGGCGTTGATCGTCGCCACCAGCACGGCGCCGGCCGCCACATCCTTGGCGATCTTCACCAGCGGGTGATAGCCGGTGATGACCGCATCGATCGTCGCCTCGATCGCCGTGTTGATCATCTCGGCCACCAGCACCATGCTGATCGCGCCGACCAGCACGGCCATCTCGATGCGGCTGAAGTCGACCAGCACGCCCGCGAGCAGGGCGAGGGTGGCCGCCCCGACGTGAATCTGCATGTTGCGCTGGGAGCGCAGGGCCCACACGATCCCCTCGAACGCCCAGGTGAGCGACCAGCGCACCGACCCCTGGCGGGGCAGTGCCGGCGACGGCTCGGCCGGTTCGTCCAACGGGCGCTGATGCGGCTCGTTCATCGCCCGGCCCCCTGCGCCTCGGCGGTCAGCCGGTCCTGAAGAGCGAGCATCTCGCCGTCATCGGTCTCGTGGTCGTAGCCGAGCAGGTGGAGGATGCCGTGCACCACCAGGGTCTCCAGGGGCTCCTCGGCGGCCTCGGGGCAGATGATCACGTCGCCCAGCTCGGGCGGGGGACCGTCACCGTCCCAGGTGAGCGCCTCGGGGCCGTCGATCGGGAACGAGAGCACGTCGGTCGGTCGGGGCCGGTCACGATACGCGCCGTTGATTTCGGCCATCCGCTCGGGGTCGACCACCATCAGGCCGACGCTCGCGGTGGTGATCCCAAGCCGCTCGCAGGTCCAGATCGCGCGCGCGGTGAGCGAGGCGGTGTCGAAACCGGCGGGGGCGCTGCTCTCGACGTTGATCACGCGTCGTGCTCGCCGTAGGCGTCGACGATCCTCTGAACCAGCCGGTGGCGCACGACGTCCCGTCGATCGAAGTTGATGAACGCGATGTCCTTCACGTGCGAGAGGATCCGCTGCACGGTGATCAGCCCCGAGCGCTGGTGGGCCGGCAGGTCAACCTGGGTGATGTCACCGGTCACCACCATCTTCGAGCCGTTGCCCAGCCGGGTGAGGAACATCTTCATCTGCTCGGGCGTGGTGTTCTGGGCCTCGTCCAGGATGATGAAGCTGTCGTTGAGGGTCCGCCCGCGCATGAACGCCAGCGGGGCGACCTCGATCTGCCCGCGACCGAACAGCGCCTCGACCCGTTCGGCCTCCAGCATGTCGTAGAGCGCGTCGAACAGCGGGCGCAGATACGGGTCGACCTTGGCGGCCAGGTCGCCGGGCAGGAAACCCAGTCGTTCGCCGGCCTCGACCGCCGGACGGGTGAGGATGATGCGCCCGACCTCGCGCCGCATCAGGGCGGCGGTGGCGAGCGCGACGGCCAGATAGGTCTTGCCGGTACCGGCCGGACCGATGCCGAAGGTGATCGTGTTGGTGCGGATCGCGTCGACGTAATGCTTCTGCCCGACGGTGCGTGGGCTGACCGTCCCACGTCGCCCGCGCCACACGACGTCGCCCAGGATCTCGCCGGCCGGTTCGGCGACCGCCACCGCATCGGCGACCGCCTCGACGGTCGCCGGCGACAGCGCTCGCCCTCCGGCCACCAACGAGACCAGCTGTTCGACCACCGCCACCCCGGCGTCGACCCGCTGGGGGTCGCCGCTCAGGGTGAGACGGTTGCCGCGCAGGCCGACGGTGATCCCCAGGCGTTCCTCGAGCGCGCGCAGCACGCGGTCGTGCTCGCCGGCCACCTCGACCGCCACGGCATCTTCGATGTCGATCGCCCGCGTGATGCGAGCCGGGGCATCCGTCTTGCTCACATGCTCTCGGACAGCCGTGCCCCGCCCAGGATGTGCCAGTGCAGGTGGAAAACGCTCTGGTGGGCGTCGGGACCATGGTTGGTGGTCACGCGGTAGCCGCCCTCGTTCAATCCGAAGCGGGCGGCGATCCGCGCGATGAACGGCAGCATGGCGGCCCGTTCATCGGCGCTCAGGCCGTCGCTGGCGGCCACGGAGCTGACGTGGTGCTCGGGGATCACCAACAGGTGAACCGGTGCCTTGGGCGAGATGTCGTGAAAGGCGACGAACCCATCCTCACGCGCCACGATGTCGGCCGGCACCTCGCCGGACACGATCCCGCAAAACAGACATCGGTCGCTCATCGGGGCCTTCCGTCGAGGTGTTCACCGGCCAGCCCGGCGATGCGCACCGGCACCATGCCGCCCGGTTCCCCCGCGCCCGACGGCAGGACGACCCGGGTGTAGTCGGCGCCGAAGCCGGTAAGCGTACCGTCCTCGTGGCGCTTTTCGACCAGCACGACATCGTCGCTGCCGACGCGCGCCAGGCGATGGGCGAACCCGAGTCGGTCCGACAGGCCGCGCAGGCGGGCGCTGCGCTCTCGGAGCACGTCCGGGTGCGGGCGCCCCTCCATGTCGGCGGCCACCGTGCCGGGGCGCGGCGAGTAGGGGAAGACGTGGATCTTGCTGAACGCCAGTTCCTCACACAGCGCGAGGGTCTGCGCGAAGGCCGGCTCGTCCTCGGCGGGGAAGCCGACGATCGCGTCGGTGGTGAGGTTGAGGCCGGGCAGGATCCGCCGCGCCCGTTCGATCGCCGCCAGGTACTGCTCGAGGGTGTACGAGCGGCGCATCGCGTCGAGAACGCCCGGCGCGGCGGACTGCAACGGGATGTGCATGTGGGGGCCGACGACCGGCGTGTCGGCCATGGCCTCCAACAGCGGCTCGCTCACGTCCCCGGGCTCGATCGACGAGATCCGCAGGCGGCGCAGCCCCTCGATCCGTCCCAGCAACCGCACCAGCCCGCCCAGGTCGCGTCCGCTCTCCCGATCGTGGTACGAGCCGATGTTGATGCCGGTGAGCACCAGTTCCGGGTGGCCGTCGGCGATCCGCCGGCGAGCCTCGGCGAGGATCCAGGCGGCCGGGCGGCTCTCGGCGCCGCCCCGCGTGGTGGGGATGATGCAGAAGGCGCATTCGTGATCGCAGCCATTTTGCACCTTGAGGAACGCGCGGGTGCGTCCATTCGGACGGGGCGCGTCGTCGGCGCAGGCCAGCGGCCGACCGCCCCCCAGGTGTTCGACGATCTCGGCGGCGGCGCGGTCGGCGGATCCCGGCAGGGTGGTCACGTTCGGTCCGGCGAACTGGGCGGCGTTCAGATTGACCGCGCAGCCCGAGACGAACACCCGCCCGTTGCGCGCGCCGCGGTGCGCCTGACGGCGGCTTTTCTTCTCGGCCTCCACCGTGAGCGCGCAGGTGTTGACCACGTGGACCTCCGCGGCCTCGGCGGTCGTCTCGACGTGACCGGCGTCGATCAGGGCATCGCGGATCAGCGAGGCGTCCGCCTGGCTGACCTTGCAGCCGAGAAAGCGCACCGAGAAGCGGGCCATCTCAGGCGTCCTCCCCGAAGCGGCCCAGCGCCGCGAGCGCCAGGGTGAGCGTGCTGAGGGCCGCGGTCTCGGCCCGCAGAATCTGGGGGCCGAGCGGACAGATCGGCCAGCCGGCGTTCCGGGCGGCGGTCACCTCATCGGGGCTGAAGCCGGCCTCCGGGCCGACCGCCACCGTCAGCGATCCCACCGTCCCGCTCCCGGCGGCGGCCGCGCGCAGGGCCGGCCGCACGGAGTCGGTGCCCCGCGGGTCGATCAGCACTCCTGTCGGGGTGATGGTGTCGGTCACGATCCGCTCAAACGGTACCAACCCGCGCACCGGCATGATCCGGGCGGCTCCCGTCTGGCCGGCGGCGGCGGTCGCAACCCGTTCCAGGCGGGCCAGACGCCGTGTCCAGGCATCGGCGGCCGGCCGACGATGCACGCGCTCGGTCAGGGCGATCACGCACTCGCCCACACCGAGCTCGGTGGCCTTCTCGACCACCATGTCCAGCCGCTGCGAGTCGAGCAGCCCGATCACCAGCCGCACGGGGGCGGGCGGGCTCACCGCCAGGGGCTCGCCGATCTCCACCAACGCCGGATCCTGCGCGACCAGCGTCGCCGCCCACAGGCCGCCGGCGCCATCGCTCACCTCCAGGCCCTCGCCCACCCGGCGGCGCACCACCCGGATCAGATGGTGGGCGTCGGCGGCATCGAGCGCCAGGCGCTCGCCCGGTCGATGGGCGCCGGGGATCAGACAGCGGAAGGTGTGACGCAACGCGCGCGCCATCAGCGCGCCAGGTGGAGGGTGCTCCAACCGTCGTCGTCGATCCGCGCGCGCTCGCGCAGTCCGTGGCGGGCGAACAGGTCCGCGGCGGCGCCCGCCTCGTGGGGACGCAGCCCCGACAGGATCAGATCGCGCGGCGGGGGGTCGGGCAGGCTCTGGGCGAGTTGCCCCAGGACGGTGAGGGTCAGATTGGCGAGCATGGTGGGCGCCGCCGGCAGTCGATCCGCGCCGATCGTCCGGCGGGCGACGCACAGGCCCACGCCGTTGGCCTTGGCGTTGGCGATGGTGGCGTCGACCGCCAGCGGATCGTA
>DAOKZF010000042.1:7213-10607 GCA_035325785.1 Miltoncostaeaceae bacterium | reverse complement strand
CATGGCCAAAGCTCTCTGATGATCCGAGAGACCGTTCCGGGGCCAGTTTCGAGGGCCGCCGAGGTACGTGGGCGGCTGAGTAGCGCTGCCGCCGTGCTCCTCGGCGGCGTGGCGCCGACGCTCGTGCGTTGCGGTGTGTGATCCGCTGCCCGGTGCGCTGCCGGCGGTCGGCGCCGATGTGTTCGGCGGCCTCCAGGTCGATCAACGCTTGGGCGATCAACTGCATCCCGGCGCGCACCACATCCAGATCACAGAGGTGGACCCCATCGCTTGGGCAGTCCGCAGCGGTTCGTAAGTGGCGGGTCGCCGGGTGGTTAGGCGGCTTGCGGTAGCCGCTGGATGCCATGGTAGGCCTCATCGGGGGTGAGCCCGGCGAGGCCTTGGTGATGGCGCCTGGTGTTGTAGTACTCGAAGTAGGCCCCGATCCCCGCGCGCGCCTGTGCGCCATCGTCGTAGGCGTGCAGGTAGACCTCCTCGTACTTCACGCTGCGCCACAGGCGTTCGATCATGACGTTGTCCATCCAGCGGCCACGGCCGTCCATGCTGATCGTGACCCCGGCCTCGGCGAGCATCCTGGTGAACGCGTGGGCGGTGAACGTGGCGCCTTGATCGCTGTTGAAGATCTCCGGCGGGTCGAAGTTGGCGAGCGCTTCGCTCAGCGTCTCGACGCAGAAGGCGGCGTCGTTGGTGTTCGACACCCGCCAAGACAGCGCCTTGCGTGAGTACCAGTCGATGATCGCCACCAGGTAGAGGAAGCCGCGCGACATGGGAATGTAGGTCACGTCCGCCGCCCACACCTGGTTCGGTGCGTCGATCCTCACGCCCCGCAGCAGGTACGGGTAGATCCTGTGCCCGGGCGCTGGCCGGGACGTACCGCGCTTCGGATACAGGGCCGTGATCCCCATGATGTGCATCAATCGCTGCACCCGCTTGCGGTTGACAACGATGCCATCGCAGGCGAGCTCGTCGACGACACGCCTGGAGCCGAGAAACGGACGTCGCAGATGAATCTCATCGATTCGGCGCATCAGGTCTACATCGCCCTGCGGCGCTGGTGCCGGCTGGTAGTAGACGCTCGAGCGTGCCACCGCCAGCAGCTCGCACTGGCGGACGATCGACAGATCATGGTCGCGGTCGATCATGGCCCGCCTCACCGGGGCTCGAAGCGATCGAGCCCGCGCGATAAAAAATCGCGCTCCATCGTCAACTCCCCGATCTTGGCGTGCAACTCCTTGACCGTGGCCTCCGCGTCGTTGCCGCGGCGGGCAGCGCCTGAGGTGAACGCGTCAGCGGCGCCATCGAGCAGCTGCCTCTTCCAGGCCGTGATCTGATTCGGATGCACATCGAAGCGGGCCGCCAACTCCGCCAGCGTCGTGTCCTCCCGCAGCGCCGCCAGCGCCACCTTCGCCTTGAACTGCGGCGAATGATTCCTGCGTTTGCGTCGTGCTGTCATCCTCGGTTGCTCCTTCGACCTCACCGGTCATTATCGAAGGCAACCCATCACTTATCGCGCTGTCCAAGAATCCGGGTCCACCTCTCACCGCCGGCGTGCAGTGCATCCGGCAGTTCAGACAGGGCATCCTTATCCAGGGCTACCGGGTTCTCCTTGTCGCGACTTGGTAGGTCACCCCAAGGATCCCCCGATGGCCCTCCTGCCGGCCAGCGCCACCAAAATCCCACCGCTCACAGGGGCACGAGCGCGACTCGACGAGACGGATCTCGCCGTCGACGTCCAGTCGGACGGATCCCGACTGCCTGATTACACGATGGCCAACACCCCCGGTCCATCTGGCGGCAAGGCTTCCCCTGCCACCGCGTCCGCGCGGATTCGGCACGATAACCCCATGGACATCATCAGCAAATCCACTCATCGCGTACTGGCATATATCGGCGCACTGAACGGCCAGGGCGTCCATCCGCGTCGAGAAATCGTCGACGCGTACGCAGCCAACCCCGAGCGCACGCACCGCGCCGGCCGTTCGATGCAGCAGATAGTGGAGACCATGTTCGTCCTGCAGCCAGTCCCTACCGAGACGTTTTGTCACTACCTCGCGCGGCTTTCGTGGATCAACGACGACGTCCAACACGTGGAATTGACACCCATAGGGCGGGCGCTCCTGCAAGCATTGAACGCGCCGGCGATAGAGGACATGACTACCAACGTGTTCGAAGTAGTGCTCGATCCGGACAACCCGTTCGCCTACGCTCAGGCGTTCAGCGGCCTTTCGTCAGCGCATGACGCGCTGCTGGTCGAGCCGTACCTACGGTTCGAACAGTTCATGGATGTGGCGCGTTTCGAGAACATCGTGCGAGCGCTGGTCGGTTCGAATCTCAGGGCCAACGACTACGAATTGCTGGCTAGCGGACTGGCATCACTGCCGCCGGACCGTCCGTTCGAGATTCGGAAGACGACCGCTTCGCATGACCGATATCTCATCCCAGCAGGCGACGGTCCCGTACTGATGCTGGGATCGTCGTTGAGTGGCATCGGGAAGAAGGTCAGCACGATAACCACTCTTGGCGACGTGACCTCGCGAGCGCTACGTGCGACCTATGAGACGATCTGGCGGGATGCCGAGCCCATTGAGCCAGCGAAACGTTCGATTGAGTCGGTGACCGATGCAGGGGCTCCGACCGAGCACGAATCGGACGAGTAGTCGGTACAGGAGTTCGTGCCGGTTCTTGTGGACGTCCTCCAGACCGTGGACTCCGCCGAGACCGAGACGTACTGGCACAGGAGGTTCGCTGGCCAGCGCCTCCGTGGGGAGTACGAGGTGTGCCCCTGAAAGCGGTCCGCGTCAGATGGGGCAGCCGGAGCTCTTGAGGCGCCCTTGAGGCGCGCCCAAAACCGGGTCGAAAACCGCATAACCATGCGGCTTCCACACGCTGGAGTGAGTCAGCCTCACACGCGAGGGGTCACTGGTTCGATCCCAGTACTGCCCATCAGAATGAACGCACGAAGGCCCCGCATATCGCGGGGTTTTCCCGTTTCAGGGGTTGATCGTGGGATGGGCCGCGCCTGTCCGCTAAAGACACGAAACAGCATCCTGCGCCGGCAAAATCTTGAGGCGTTCTTGAGGCGCATCGGTTCGCGGGGAGCGCTTGCAGAGGCGCGACGGGCGTGATGGTGCGGAGGTCCCGGTTTGCGGGCTCTTCCGATCGGAGTGGGGAGAGCGGGTGGTCGGTAGGGGTTGAGCAGGGTGCCAGGAACCCCGTCATCGTTGCGGCTGACGAAGGCTGCGACGAAGAGGGGTTCCTGGCATGGGTGACGGTAACGGCTGCGCGGAGGCCTTGCTGGGGCTGGCGGGGTTTCGGGTGGTGGAGGTGAGCGAGGAGCCGGGTGAGGGGGAGATCGGCATCGAGACACTCCCAGCGCCGGGCGGCTGGCCCGACT
>DAOKZF010000042.1:5530-7157 GCA_035325785.1 Miltoncostaeaceae bacterium | reverse complement strand
GAAAGCGGGGCAACCCCAGGTCGCGACCGAGGCGATTTCGTCCCCCGCGGATGGGGCGCCGGCCTGCCCGGTGCCCGCCGGGAGTTCCGCCGTCGATCCCGCCGAGGGGCATGCCGCTGAGGGATCCCGCTGCGGCGGATGTGCGGCGCACCTGACGGTTATGAACGCCGGCAATCGTCCCGAATCCATGGTGTGGCAGCGCCCGAAAACGTAGCGTAGGACCGCCCGAAAACATCGTGTGGGCGCGCGAGCCGAGCCGCCGGCGCGGTCGGGTGGCGGCACGAGTCGGCGTCGGGTGCGTCGGTGTGCGCCGTGACCGCCGGCCAAAGCGCGGGCCGGCGGCGAGGGTCAGGGGCGATCCAGATCCTTGCGGACACCCGGCGGGCCGATGAGTGGTTCGGGCACGCCAAGACGTCGCAGCCGCGCCGCTTTGGCTGCGTCACGGACGCGTGTGCGCTTGGGTGCCGCGGCAATCCCCGCGAGGGCGATGCGCTCACGATCCCGGACGGATTGCTCCCATGTGACCGTCGGACCCATAACCGGAAGCTAGCGGAGCCCTCGCCTGTGGTGAAGGATGTCGCTGTTCGTGGAGCTCCGAGATGGCGTCCGGTAGCCGACCGCGAGTCCTCCCACGAGTACGAGCGGTTCCGGCGCGATTCGCTCCGTGACAATCGCGGTCACCTCCAGCACCACGTGGTGGGGCTTGACCGGTGGTTCGCGGCCTCTCCTGCTGCGTGTCAGATCCTGCTGAGGATCTCGGCGATGACGATCTCGGCCGCGTCGTCGATGTCGTATCCGGCGGGCCGTTCGGCGACGAGTGCGTCGAGGTCGCTGCGAAATGCGCGATCTTTGAGCTTCGCCCGCAGGTTCGCCTCCGCGCTTGCGGCGGTGATGCCCGCGGGTCGATATGGGCCGAATGCGCTGAGGATCTCGTCGCCCGGGATGCCGAGCTCCGTGAGAGCGAGCCAAATATCGAAGAGGTCACGGCCCTTTCGCCGTTGAAGGAGCGCTCGGGTCTTGGTGGCGATCAGTTCGGGTGCCGCGAACGTCCTGACGTCGGCCGAACCGCTGAACCATGCATTCGAGACGGTGAACGGCACGCGAACGGTGGGCAGTGCCGGCGACGTCTCGCGGGTATTGATCTCGATTTTGATCCGCAGCCTCAGGTTCGGGTCGGTCTCACTCGGTGCCTGGAGTCGCATCTTCGGATGTTCGGAGATCCTGTAGCCGCCGACCTCCAAACCGATCACGGCGGCGACTTCGCGAACTCCGTCGAGGATCGGCCGCAACGGGGAATGCGTCGTGCGCACGAAGTCGAGATCCTCGCTGTACCGACGCGGCCGGTCCATCACGAGCTGGTGCAGACAGGTGCCACCCCTGAACACCAACTCTTCGGCGAGCAGCGGATGTTTGGCGAAGGCGACGATCAATCGGGCAAGGACCAGATCCTGCTCGACGGTGACGAGGGTTGGCCACGGATGCTCGGCCGCCCAGGCCTGAATCGCGGCCCGAGGGATCACAGGTCGGGCTCCACATCGACGTTCTCCACGATGCCCCACCGTGCGTTCGTCCGACCCCGCCGTGGGCCCCCCGCCTGCAGGAGATCGACCGCTCGCCGTCGTCCGGT
>DAOKZF010000042.1:4933-5520 GCA_035325785.1 Miltoncostaeaceae bacterium | reverse complement strand
GTTTCCACGAACTCTCCGTCTCGATCCAACAACCACCCGAGGCGACGGACCACCGCCAGCGGATAGGACGGCGCCACCTCGACCAGTCGGTCGGCGTCGAGCTTCCGCTCGTCCACCAGCTCTCCGATGATCGTCGCGATGTTGAAGAGCGCCCCCGAGTCGCGTGGGCGCTCGACGAGATCGAACACCGTCGCTTCGGCGGATGAGACCTGTACCCGGGTTGTGCGCGAGTTGTGCAGGACGGTCGGAATGTCGGCGAGGCGCGCGCGCTCGTAGAACCGGAGGCGCACGCGTTCGATGTCGCGGTCGGTCAGCGATCGGTCGACCATCACCTGGAAGACCTGCGGACGCTGGTGCGCGGCCCCGTGCAACTCCGCTGCCGAGAGAAGGGCGACGTAATACGACCGACCGAGGAACGCCATGAGCTGGTCGATGAAGTCCATCGCGGGCACCACACCCCACGACGAGAACTCCGAGGGAATCGGAATGTAGAGGCCGGGTGCGGGCGCGAAGAAATGTCCCGCCGTGCGGGCCCGTCGCATCGCCTCCCGCGCGGCACCGCGGGAGAGGCCCGTCTGCTCGACGAC
>DAOKZF010000042.1:0-4923 GCA_035325785.1 Miltoncostaeaceae bacterium | reverse complement strand
GTCATCCAGCGTGAGAGCGCCGACGCCTCGCGCGACGGTCGCGTCGCGCAGGTGCCCGATGGGTACCGCGGAAACCGTGCGCACGGGAGCCTCCGCATGTGTAACTGACAGTCGCCGAATCATATCAGACGTGTTTGCGCACTGGTCGTTTACACATCGTCAGGGTTCGGTGGCCTCGGCGATTCCTTGGAGGCGCCGTCAGCGCCTCTCGCGCCATGGGCCTCCGTTCAGCTATCTCCCCCGAACGTCACGGCATCGCTTCATCGGCAGCGCCCGAGGGGCCGCGCTTGGGAGAGGGCTCAGGAGCCGGCGTCGTCGGGAAGGGCCGGCGTCCAGCGACGTTCCGGCGCGGCACGACCGGCGGCGGTGAACGTGAGGCCCTCGTCGACCAACCGCTGACGGGCGACATCGGGGCCGCCCTCGGCGCTTTCCCAGCCGGGGGAGATGACCCCGCCCGCGCGCAGGATGCGGTGGGCGGTGGTGATCTGTGGGTCGTTGGCGACGAGCGTGCCGATCGACATCGCGGCGCCCGGCGAGCCGACCGCCGCCGCCAGATCGCCGTAGGTGGTCCACCACCCCGGTGGAATGGCGGCGCAGTAACGGCGAAGCAGGTCGTGATCGATCGGACGGGGAGATCCGACGCCCTCCTCGATTCCGGCGTCTTGGGCGAGCTGGCGCAGGGTCGTCGTGCCATCGGTCGTCCAGTGGAGCATTCCGTTCACGCCGGAAGCGCTGTCGCTCTCACGATGGCCGAGAAGGTGAAGCAGGATCGCCGCCAACCCCGAGGGCGATCCCAGCACCGGCTCGCCGGTCCGCGGGTCGATCCACTCAAGGTTCTTGTTGCCGTCCGCGCTGACGAGCTTCGCCCGGTAGAGGGGTTCATCTTCGCTCCACGGCGGCCGATCCGACGGCACGAGGTCGCGGCGGAAGTACAGCCAGCGTCCCTCCTCCAAGGCCTCCGCGTCACGCAGCCGCGGCAGGAGTCGCGCGGCCCGCTCACGGGCCTGCTGTTCACGCTCGGTGTCGCGCCGCTTGCGCAGCACGCCGAGCCGGTACTGCTCGGCCTCCGGCAGCGGGATCACCGTCTCCGAGTGCACCACCACTCGCGAGCCAACCAGGAACGGCTGCAGGCGCACACAGCGGATGTCCATCTCGTAGTTGTCGATCAGCCACAGGACCGTGGTGGTGACCTCGGGGCGGAAATCGCCGGCCACGAGGACGATGCGCGGGGTGTTGTCGATGATCGGCGCCGCGTCCTCGGTTGCGCCGAGCAACTCGGAAAGCCGGGCGCGGGATTCGTCCGGCGGCAGGTCGTGGTGGTCGGCATGCATCTGCACGACATCCTCGAACTGGGCGGCCGCGACGTAGGCCGCGTACTTGATCGCCTGCAGGTCGACGGTGGTGCTGCCGCCGTCGCGCTTCAGTTCGACCACCACCAGACGGCCGATGCCGGGTTCCAGTCGGGTGATGCCGAGGATGTCGAGCCGCTCGGAGGTGCGGTCGAACTTGTCGTACTCGCTGGTGATGACGGTGAAATCGCCGCCGGCGAGTTCCGGCGCCGAGGTGACCCAGGCCTCGAGGTCCTGGCGCTCCCAGAGCTTCAGCTCAGGAAAGGTCGAGGGACGGACCTCGGTGACCTCCTTGGTGGTGGGGTTCACGTCGAAGAGCGGCATGTTCGGACCCTATCCGCGCCTGGAACGCCGGGGTTGTCGTGGAGTTGGGTGGGTTCGATCGCGGGCCGGGTTTTGGCCCATCGCCGTTCGCGGTCAGAACAGCATCCGTCTGTCGCGTCTCACCAGCCTCGGCAGATGCGCGGCCCGAAGAACCCTCTGAGAACCATCAGGGGCACCTGGCCCGCACTGCCGCCGTCCTCGTCGCACCACATCCCCTCGATGTCTCCGGCGATCCCCTGCAGGCGATGCCAGCGCCCGGCGCTGAGGTGGTAGATGGTGTGGCCCGCTTGGACGTACATCTGATCGGTGCGCGTGGCGCCCGTGACCCCGACTGCGGCGAAGGTCGGGTCGATGCGCGAAAACTTCGGGCCAACCGTGCGGGTGCGGTAACCGAGTCGGTGCCAGACTCGTGAGGAGCGGTACATCTCGGCGCGGATCTGGCGCACGCCGAGGCGGAGCTCCCGCTGGGTCGGTACGACTCGGCGCAGGATGAAGTAGCGGCGCGCCCTGCTCCAGACCTCGGTTGGGTGGCCGTCGGCGCCGGGCGCTCCCTCCCGGCGCAGCCAGGCGCACACGCGGATGTGCCCGCGCTCCCCGCGGCGGATCGCGCGGGTGCGGTCCATCGTGAACAGTGTGCGTGCCGGTAGGCCCGTCGCCGGGCGGCCGAGTAGCCAGCGCACGTCGGGTTGGCGCGCGTCGGCCGGGGTGGTGGGGCAGGCGCCGAGGCGCCGATCGCGTATCACCCAGATGCGGTCGCCGTCGGCGTGGGGGCCGTTGTAGGTGAGCACCAACGCGCGCTCCGTTCCCCCAGGTGGGGTTGAGCACCCACGCGCCGAACTCCATTGGGGTCGCGTTCGCGGAGGTCGTGGCGCCGAGGGACAAGGCGGCCGCCGCAGCGATCGCCGTCCGGCGCGCGAGGCGATGGCGGCGAGCCATCCCGACGCGCTGGTCCGAGACTTTTGTGCTCATCGTCGCCCGCCGGTAAGAATCAACGCGTCGGTGACCGCCCGATGTTGCCCACCTCTGTACGTGGTGCTGTTGGGCGTGAGGACGCGCGACTTGCGCGTGTTGCGGCCGATGGTGCGTCGCGCCATCTAACACGGGCCGTAGTAGTAGAGGTCATCAATCGGAGAATTCATCATCAGGAACGAGCTGCACAGATCGTTCTGGAATGATTCGAGCGTCGATATCCGCCCTTCGAAGTCGTCCAGGTCGTAGCCTGCGACCGATCCCGGCGGTCCCATCGGCCCGATTGGCCCGCGGGCGCCCCGCGCCCCGCGTGGTCCAGCCGGTCCGCGGTCGCCCTTGACACCGCGCGGCCCGATTGGCCCGCGCGGGCCTCGGACCCCTCTTGGCCCGTGACGGAGCTTGGTCACCTGCCGGCGAACGTCGGCGAGGCGCGGTGCCGCGTCGGCTTTCCTTTCGACCGCCCTGACACCATCTCTGTCGGCCAGCCCGAAGGCCCCGGGCAGGAAGATCAGAATTCCGATGAGCACGAGGCAGACCGCGTTTAGCGCGAGGCTGAGCAGGATCAAGGGAGCGGTGAACGGAGACCGTCCCTTCTCGGGTTGATCGGAGGATTCCGGCGGTGCGGTGCCGCCGGGCGGATCGGGTTCCTGCTCGGGCTTGGCGACGTGCTCTGAAAAGGGATCGGTCATGGGGTCCTTCCGACATCTTCCGGCTGGATGCCTATCAGCTCACCGGGGCGAATCGTGTGGGTCATCCCCGCCCATGTTCGGGAGGCCGATCGGGGTTATGTCTCGGCCCGCCGATCGAGAACCGTTGCGAGCAGTCGTCGGCCGGCGCACAGGCTGCGTTCATCCGCGTCGTCGATCAGGTCGAGGGCGAGGAGGATCGGCGGCACGAGGCCATCGCCCCGGGGCGGTGGGGTCACCCCGCGGGGGATCGCCCGCAGGATGACGTTCGCCTCGGTGTCGGGCGCCGGTTGGAGGAAGTGATCGCGGACGACGCCCTCGAGATCGGCGGCGTCGACGTAGGCGCCGATGCCGTCGGGAAGGATGATGTCGGCGCGATATCGGTCCGCGGCGTCACGGCCCGACAGGGCCAGGCGGCCGTCCGCGTGCAGCGCCTCCCGCACGCCGGGGTGGACGCGGTACCCGTGCACGGCTGCCCGGGCCGCCAGCGTCTGCGGGGATAGTGCGTCGAGGCGTCCGAGACGGGCGCGGGCGCGGGCGCGCTCGAGTGGATTCTCGACCGGTCCGCCGCTGGCGAGGTTGATCAGCGCCCAGCAGGCGCGGGCCGACAGGGGGCGCCCGGCGGCGGGCGCGATCCGGCGGCGCCGGTCGATCGAATCGCGGCTGATGAGCAGGCTGCGCCGTCCGACGCGCGTTGCGTCGATCCGTCCGTCCGCGGCGAGCCGGCGGACGCGTCGTTCGCTCACCCGCAGGAGCGCCGCGGCTTCCCTGACCGAGACGTACACGCCGCCGAACGTATTAAAATAGTTCCGATAGCGGAACCAATCTGTTCATTCGTTCGTCAGCCTGCGGATGTGCGCTCCGAGGCCCCTCATAGACTGTCCGCCTGGGAGTCGACGGGGGGCGTGGCCGGTGAGCGGTGAGTCGGTGAACAACCATGCGGCGTTCATCTGGTCGGTGGCGGATCTGCTGCGGGGGGATTACAAGCAGTCCGAGTACGGGAGGGTGATCCTGCCGCTGGTGGTGCTGCGCCGGTTGGATTGCGTGTTGGAGCCCACCAAGCAGGCGGTGCTGGCCGCGGCCGAGCGGCATGGGCAGCATCTTTCCGAGGAATCGCAGTTGGCGCCGTTCTTGGAGCGGGCGGCGGGGCATCGGTTTTTCAACACCTCGCGTTTCACGCTCACGCGGCTGCTGGACGATCCGCCGAACCTCGCGGCGAACCTGGACGCCTACATCCGGGGGTTCTCGGCGGATGTGCGCGACACGTTTGAGAAGTTCGAGTTCGAGGTGCACATCGGTCGCCTCGACCGGGCCGATCTGCTGTATCTGGTGCTCTCGCGGTTCGTGGAGATCGATCTGCATCCGGATGAGGTCTCCAACGAGGAGATGGGCTACCTGTACGAGGAGCTGATCCGCCGGTTCTCGGAGCTGTCGAACGAGACCGCGGGGGAGCACTTCACCCCGCGGGAGGTGATCCGGTTGATGGTCGACCTGCTGTTCGCCCCCGACGACGACGTGCTGGCGGGCGCGGGGGCGATCACGACGATGCTCGACCCGGCCTGCGGCACCGGCGGGATGTTGAGCATGGCGCAGGA
>DAOKZF010000041.1:7900-10654 GCA_035325785.1 Miltoncostaeaceae bacterium | reverse complement strand
GGCCGCCCGTCGTCCGGATCATGGACTACGGCAAATGGCGCTACGAGCAGGAACAGAAGGCTAAGCAGGCCCGACGGCACCAGAGCACGATCACCATCAAGGAGATCAAGTTCCGGCCGAAGATCGACCCGCACGACTACGCCACCAAGAAGGGCCACGTCGAGCGGTTCCTGCGCCATCGAGACAAGGTCAAGATCACGATCATGTTTCGCGGTCGTGAGCTGATCCACCCCGAACGGGGCGATCCTGCTGCGGTTGGCCGAAGCACTGAAGGACCTGGCCGTGATCGAGAGCCGTCCGAACCTGGACGGGCGCAACATGGTCATGATGCTCGGCCCGACCAAGAACCCCCCGCCGGAAGCCGCGGCGGGCGAGTCGACCGGCGAACCCGCCGCCGCCTCGGCCACCGAATCACACTAACCACCACTCGACATCGGGCGCCGGTCGTCTATGATGCGCGACCGGTCGCTCCACGATGAGGTTTCTGCATGCCGAAAGTGAAGACACGTAAAGCCGCCAAGAAACGCTTCCGGGTCACCGGGACCGGAAAGCTGCAGTTCCAGCGGGCCGGCATGCGCCACAACCTGGAGAACATGTCCCGCAAGGAACAGCGGCAGCTGTCGAAGGAGACCGAGTTGGCTCCCGAGATGGTCGCCGGCGTCAAGCGGATGCTGGGAAAGAGGTAGCCGGATGGCCCGCATCAAGCGTTCAGTGGCGGCGCGCAAGAAGCGCCGCAAGGTTCTCGATCAGGCCAGTGGTTACTGGGGCACCAAGCATTCCTCGTACCGCCGGGCCAAAGAGCAGGTCCAGCGCTCGCTCCGGTACGCCTACCGCGACCGGCGGGTGCGCAAGCGCGAGTTTCGTCGCCTGTGGATCGCGCGCATCAACGCGGCCGCCCGCGAGAACGGCCTGACCTACGGCGAGTTCATGCATGGCCTGAAGCTGGCCGGCAACGAGCTGGACCGCAAGATCCTGGCCGAACTGGCCACCCACGAGCCGGCGGCGTTCACCGCGCTGGCCGAGCAGGCCCGCGGCGCGCTCGCCGCCGCCGGCGCTGCCGCCTGAGGGCTTAACTCCGCTTCGCACCGCCAGCTCAGCGCGTAACCCCGCGCTGCAGCTGGCGCGCGCGTTGCATGCGAAGAAGGTCCGCCGAGAGCGACGGATGCTGCTGGCCGAGGGGGAGGACGTCCTCGACGCCGCCCTCGCCCGCGGCATCCGACCGGTCGCGCTGCTGGTGGACGCCGAACGCGTGCCCGACGACGACCCGCGCCTGCGGGCGACCGTCGGCCTGGCCGAGCGCTACCGGGTGCCCTCGACGCTGCTGGCGCGCGCCAGCACCCTGGCGGCCCCACCCCGCGTGCTGGCGATCCTGCCTCAGCCGCCGGTGCGCAGCTTCCGCGACGTCACGTTTCCGCCTCGGGTGGCGGTGTTCCTGGCCGGGGTGGCCGACCCCGGGAATGTGGGCACCCTGGTGCGCACCGCGGCCGCGTTGGGCGCCGACTGGTTGGCCCTCGGGCCCGGTTCGGCCGATGCGTTCCACCCGCGGGCGGTACGCGCGGCGATGGGCGCCACCTTCGCCCTGCCGATCCTCGAAGGGGTGACGCCCGCCGACCTGGCGACCCGGACCGGCTTCACGGTGGTTGCCGCCACCCCCCGGGGAGGGCGCGCCCCCTGGGAGGTCGACCTCACGGGTCCGCTGCTGCTCACCCTCGGGGCGGAGCGGGCCGGCATCGAGCCGGCGCTCGCCGAGCTGAGCGCCAGCCACCCGGTCCAAAGGGTCACGATTCCCCAGGCGGACGGCGCGGAGTCGTTGAACGTGGCCGCGGCGGGCGCCGCGCTGCTGAGCGAGATCCAGCGGCAGCACCGCTCGGTTCTCCGCTAGCGTTTGCGGGCGAAGAACCGCCGGCCCCCAACCCCATCAGACGCCCATGACCGACGAACTCGAATCCATCAGCATCGCCTCCGTGGTCGCCATCGAGGCGGCTCAGGACCTCGAGCGCCTGGAGCATGTGAGAGCGCTCTACACCGGCGACAAAGGCCCGGTTGCGAGCTACCTGGCCCGCGCGCAGCGGCTGCCCGCCGCCGAACAGGAGGCGGCGCGCGAGGCCGCGGCCGGCGTGCTGCGCGAGATCGAGGCCGCCGCCGTCAAGCGCCTTGCCGAACTGGAGCAGCGGGGATGAGCCGCCCGGCGACCGCTCCATCCACGAACCCATGACCGACGAACTGCACGCGATCGAGGCCGCCGCGGCGAGCGCCATCGAGGCCGCCCGCGACCTGAAGGAACTGGAACAGGTGCGGGTGCACTACACCGGTCGCAAGAGTCCGCTGGCCGCCTTCCTGGCCGGAATCGGCGCCCTGCCACCGGCCGAGCGGGGGCCGGCCGGCAAGGCCGGCAACCACACCCGTCGCGCGATCGAGCACGCGCTTGCCGCCCGCAGCGCCGCCCTCGAGGAGGAAGCGCTGGGCGCCGCGTTGGAGCGCGACCGGGTCGACATCACCCTGCCCGGCGATCCGTTCCCCCTGGGGGCGCACCATCCGATCACCCAGGTGCGGCGCGAAATGGAGGACATCTTCCTCGCCCTGGGCTATCAGATCGCGGACGGTCCCGAGATCGAAACCGAGTGGCACAACTTCACCGCCCTCAACACGCCGGCCGGCCATCCGGCGCGCTCACCCAGCGACACGTTCTTCGTCCAGGGACACCCCGACCGCCTGCTGCGCAACGACGCGGCCCGGCCCGGCGTCCCGCTGACG
>DAOKZF010000041.1:1449-7890 GCA_035325785.1 Miltoncostaeaceae bacterium | reverse complement strand
CCCCGCCGATCCACGTGATCGCCCCCGGTTTCGTCTACCGGCGCGACGATGTCGACGCGACCCACAGCCCGATGTTCGTCCAGATGGAGGGGCTCGCGATCGACGAGGGGCTCACGATGGCGCACCTCAAGGGCACCCTGCTGCACTTCTTCCGCACCCTCCTGGGCGCCGACCGCCAGATCCGTTTGCGGCCCCATTTCTTTCCCTTCACCGAACCGTCGGTCGAGGTTGAGGTCTCCCATCGCGACAGGCACGGGCGCACCGTGTGGCTCGAGTTGGCCGGGGCCGGCATGGTCGACCCGGCGGTGCTGGAGGCCGGCGGCATCGACCCCGAGCGCTACAGCGGCTTCGCCTTCGGCTGGGGGCTCGACCGGATCGCGATGGTGCGCTTCGGCGTGCCCGACCTGCGGTACATGTATGAGGGAGACCTGCGGGTGCTGGAGCAATTCGCATGAGGCTACCCTTAAGCTGGCTGGGCGAATACGTCGATCTCGGCCGCGACAGCGACGGACTGTCCGACCTGCTGTCGGCCAGCGGCACCTTGGTGGAGGCGGTCCACCGCATCGGCCCGACCGATACCCCGGAGAACCGCACGGCGCTGGTCGTCGGCCGGGTTCTGCGGGCGGAACCGCACCCGAACGCCGACCGTCTGCGGGTGTGCCGGGTCGACGTCGGCGAGGAGGAGCCGCGCCAGATCGTCTGCGGCGCCCCGAACGTGGCCGCGGGCCAGAGCGTCCCCGTGGCGTTGCCGGGGGCCCTCCTGCCGGGTCAAACCAGACCGCTCAAGGCGGCCCGCCTGCGGGGCGTGGACAGCGCCGGCATGATCTGCTCGGCCACCGAGCTGCACCTGGGCGCCGATGCCGCCGGCATCATGGTGCTGCCTGACGACCCCGCCCCCGGCACGCCGCTGGCCGATGTGCTGCCCGGCGAAACCGTGCTGGAGCTGGAGATCACCTCCAACCGGCCGGACTGTCTCGGCATCTGGGGCGTGGCGCGCGAGGTGCACGCGGCCGCCGACGTGCCCCTCACCCCGTTGGACGAGAGCGAGCCGCCGGCCGACGGGCCCGGGCGGGTGGAGGACCACCTGCGGGTGACCGTCGCCGACCCGGACCTCTGCCCGCGCTACATGGCGCGCGTGTTCACCGACGTGACCGTCGGCCCGTCCCCCGCGTGGCTGCGCCGGCGGCTCGAGGCGGCCGGCATGCGCGCGATCTCGAACGTGGTCGACATCACCAACTACGTGATGCTGCTCACCGGGCAACCCCTGCACGGTTTCGATCTGGACCGTCTCGCCGGCCACCTGATCGTGCGCCGCGCGGGTGAGGGCGAACCGATCACGACCCTCGACGGCCAGGAGCGCCGGCTCACACCGTCGATGCTCGCGATCTGCGATGAGGAGCGCCCCGCCGTGATCGCCGGGATCTTCGGCGCCGAGTTCGCCGAGGTCACCGAATCGACCACGCGCGTCGCGCTCGAAGCGGCCACCTTCGCCGGACCGGCGATCCTGGACGCGTCGCTGGCGCTCGGGCTGCGCACCGAATCGAGCGCCCGCTTCGAGAAGGACCTCCCGCGACGCCTCCCGGCGCGCGCGCTGGCGATCGCCAGTCGCCTGCTGGTCGAGCTGTGCGGCGCGAAGATGGTTCCCGGCACCCTCGACATCGGGGGCGTCGACGGGCCACCGCCCCCGGTGCGTCTGCGCCCCGGGCGCATCGCCGATCTGCTCGGCGTGGCGGTCCCGGCCCCCGAGGCGACGGCGATCCTGGAACGTCTGGGGTGCACCGTGCGCCGCGCCGGGGACGACCTCCAGGTTGAGGCTCCCTTCGAGCGGGCGGCCGACCTCACCCGCGAGGCCGACCTGATCGAGGAGGTCGGGCGCATCCACGGCCTGGATGAGATCCCGGCCGAGCTGCCGCGCCTGGTCGGGCATGGGGCGCTCACCGGCGCCCAGGCCCTCGAACGGCGCCTCGGCGCGCTGCTGGTCGACCACGGCCTCAGCGAGGCGATCACCCACCATCAGGTGCCGGAGGCCGACGCGGACGCCCTCGGGCTGGCCGCCGACGACCCGCGGCGCGACGTCGTGCGCATGGCCCACCCGATGAGCGCCGAGATGGCGGTCATGCGCCGGTCGATGCTCCCCGGTCTGCTGCGGGCGATCGCGCGCAACCAGTCCCATCAGATCGCCGACGGCGGCCTGTTCGAAATCGGCCGGACCTACGCGCCGCGACCCGACGGGCAGGCCGATGAGCGCCGCTGGCTCTGCGCCCTGCGCTTCGGCCGAACGGCCGTCGAAGGGTGGCGCACCAGCCCCCGCCCGGTCGACGTCTTCCACGCGATCGGTCTGGCCCACGCGCTCGCCGGGGCCGCGCGGGTGCGCCTTGCGCCCCATCCCAACGCGGCGCCCTATTTCCACCCGACACGCCAGGCGCGCCTGGCGGTTCAGGGCGACCCGGAGGCAACCGTCGCCTGGGCGGCGGAGGTCCATCCCCGGGTGCTCAAGGCCTTCGGGGTCACCGGCCCCGTGTGCGCCATCGTGCTCGACCTCGACGCCCTGCTGCGGGCCGCTCCGTCCGCTCCCGCGCATTTCGAGGACCTGCTCAGCGTGCCGGTCTCGACCCGGGACCTGGCCGTCGTGGTGGCCGACGATCTGTCCGCGGCCGACCTGGTGGACGTGGCCGCGGCGGCCGGCGCGCCGCTGGTGCGCTCGGTGCGCGTGTTCGATCGCTACGCCGGTGAACAGGTGGGGGAGGGACAGGTGAGTCTGGCGTTGCGCGTCCAACTGGTCGACCCGCGGGAGCCACTCACCGACGAGCGGATCGATGACACCATGGAGCGGGTGCGGGGCGCGCTGAGCGAGAGCGGTGCGAGGATGCGGACATGAAGCCAATCGTTCACGTCTTCGGTGCCGCCGGGTTCGCCGGCGCCCAACTCGCCGCCCTGATCGACGCCCATCCGGGATTCCGTCTGGGCACCATCACCGCCCGGGCCGACGCCGGTCGGCGTCTGGTGGACGTCGCCCCCGAACATCGCGTCTCGGCGCGCTTGGCCCAACCGGATGCCTCCGTGGCCGGTCCGGGGGACTTCGCCGCCGTCTGCTACCCGCATGCGGCCGCCGCCCCGCTGGTCGGCGAGCTGATGGACCGTGGGGTGCGGGTGGTGGACGTGTCGGCCGACCATCGCCTGACCGATCCGGCGCTCTATCCGCCCGTGTACGGCTTCGACCATCCCCGCCCGGACCTGCTTGCGCAGGCGGTGTACGGCCTGCCGGAGCGCCATCGCGAACGCATTCGCGACGCCCGACTGGTAGCGAACCCCGGGTGCTTCCCCGAGGCGTCCCTCCTGGCGTTGCTGCCGCTGCGCGGGCGTCTGGCCGACGTGGTCATCGACGCCAAGACCGGCGTGAGCGGGGCCGGGCGGACCCCGAGCGACACCGTTCACTTTTCGAACGCCGCCGACAACGTGCTCGCCTACAAGGTGTACGGCCACCGCCACCAGCCCGAGATCGAGCAGGAGCTCGGGGTGCAGATCACGTTCACCCCGCATCTGGTGCCGGTCGATCGCGGCCTGCTGGCCACCTGTTACGCCCGTCTGCCCGACGGAGCACCCCACCCGGACGACCTGCGCGAGCTGTACCGGCATTTCTACGCCGAGCATCCGTTCGTGGAGGTGGTGGAGCAGCCGCCCACGATGCGTGCGGTGCAGCACACCAACTACGCCCAGGTCTGCCCGTTGGTGGACCCGCGGGGTGGGCGGGTGACCGTGTTCGGGGTGATCGACAACCTCGGCAAGGGGGCCGCCGGCCAGGCCGTTCAGAACCTGAACCTGATGGCCGGCCTGGACGAGATGATGGGGCTCCGCTGAGCGGCGGGTCGTGGGAGCCGGTTGAACGCGGGGACTGGCTCCAGGCCCCGCGGGAGTTGAGCCGGATCGACGGCGGCATCACCGCGCCCACCGGTTTTCGGGCCGCCGGCATCGCCTGCGGGGTGAAACCGTCCGGCGTGCGCGACATCGCCCTGCTGGTCAGCGACCGGCCGACTACCTCGGGCCTGGTCGACACCACCAGCGCCCTGCCGTCGGCGCCGGTGCAGCGCAATCGCACCATCGATCGCGCGGCGATCCGCGCGGTGCTGGTCAACTCCGGCAAGGCGAACGCCGCCACCGGTTCGGTGGGCCTCGAGGACGCGCACACGATGGGTGAACGGGCCGCGCGCCTGCTGGACATTCCCGCCCGTCAGGTCGCGGTCTGCAGCACCGGGACGATCGGTGAGCGGGTCGAGCTGAACCTGGTCGGCCCGGGCATCGACACCGCCGTGAGGGCCCTCTCACCGGGGGGTGCCGCGCACTTCGGCCAGGCGATCTGCACCACCGACCGGGCCCCCAAGGGCGGCGCGTTCCGGCTGTCGCTGGAGGGCGGTCCGGTGACGATCGGTGCGGCGGCCAAGGGTGCCGGCATGATCTCGCCCAACATGGCGACCATGCTCGCCTACCTGACCACCGATGCGTCCGTCTCCGGTGCCGACCTGCAGGCGATCACGGCCGAGGCGGCGGCCGCCGCCTTCAACCGCATCAGCATCGACGGCCAGATGAGTCCCTCCGACACGTTGGTGGTGATCGCGAACGGTGACGGGCCGCCTCTGGAGGGTGCCGACCGTGAGCGCTTCGCGGCCGCCGTCGCCGCCATCTGCCGCTGGCTGGCGATCCAGATGGTCAAGGACGGGGAGGGGGCCGAACATGCGGTGCGCCTCCAGGTGACCGGTGCCGCCGACGCATCCAAGGCCCAACGGGTCGCCCGGGCGATCGGCAACTCACCGCTGGTGAAAACCGCCATTTTCGGCCGCGATCCCAACTGGGGGCGCATCTCACAGGCCGTCGGTCAGGCGCTGGCCGGAGCGGGCGACGCGCGGGAGCCGCGGGTGTGGTTGGACGGCGCCCCGTTGGACGACCCGGCGGCGGCCGCGGTGATGGATCGGGCCGAGTACGACCTGCGGGTCGACCTGAGCCGCGGTGCGGAACCGGCCGAGCTGTGGATCAGCGATCTGACCCACGCCTACGTCACCCTGAACGCCGAGTACCACACCTGAGCGCCCGCCCACGCGCTCGTCAGCGGGCGGTGTGCCGCGTTCCGCCCAGCGCATCGGCGATCGCGTTGACGTTGTGGTGGATCATCCCGATGTAGGTACCCTCCACGGTGTCCGCGTCGCCGGCGGAGTCGCTGTACAGCTCGCCGCCCACGCGCACCTCCTGACCCCGCTGGCGGGCGGCGGCGATCACCGCCTCGATCGTCTGCGGCGGGAGGGACGATTCGACGAAAATCGCTGGCACCCCCCGGGCGGCCACCGTTTGGGCGACCCGTTCGACATCCGCGGGGGGGGCCTCGGGCATCATCGACGCGCCCTTGATGGGCGCCGCCCGCATGCCGTAGCGGTCGGCGAAATAGCCGAAGGCATCATGTGAGGTGACCAGCACCCGCCGGCGCGCGGGGATCGCGGCGATCCGACGTTTCACCCAGCCGTCCAGGACCCGCAGGCGGGCGATGTAGGCGTCGGCGCGGTCCTGATAGTAGGTGCGGTGGCGGGGATCCAGCTCGGAATAGGCGTCGGCGACCGTCCGCGTGGCGGTCTCCCACAGGGACACGTCGAACCACATGTGGGGGTCCCGCATCCCGCTTTTCTCGTTCAGGGTGCGCAGGCGGTCCACGGGGATGTCGCGGGTCACCGCCACGGTCGGGCGCACCTTCTCCAGCGCGGCGAACAGGTCGCCCATGCGTCCTTCCAGGTCCAGACCCCCGTAGAGGATCAGGTCGGCGGAACGGACCGTCTGCACATCGCCGGCGGTTGCCTTGTACAGGTGCGGATTGACTCCGGCTCCCATGAGTCCGGTGACCGACACCCGCGTGCCGCCCACGATCGTGGCGAGGTCGGTGATGATGTTGGTGGTGGTCGCCACCCGCAGCGGCCGTTGGGACAACTCGGCCGGCGATGCCGGTTGCGGCGGGCCGGAACAGCCGGCGAGGACGATCGCCAGCAACACCGCCAGGCCGGCGAGCGCAGCGAGCCATCCGACGCGCCTCATCGGTCGACGCCGCGGGAATCGACCAGGGCGATCCGCTGCGCGTTCATCGTCCGCCGCAGCCGGGCGCGGGCGACGAACCGGGCGATCACCCCGTGGCGCGGAGCGCCGAGCAGCGCCAGCAGGAAGGCGCCGCTGGCCCACAGGCCCATCGCGCCGGCGATTGAGGCGTCCAGCGCCATCGCGCTCCAATATCCGCCCAGAGCGCTCAACCAGCCGATCATCACCGCCACTGCGACCATGATCGCCAGCCGGTCGGCGAGCAGGTGCGCAGCGGCCGCCGGCACGATCAGCAGCGCCACCACCAGGATCGCTCCGACCGCTTCGAAGGCGGTCACGGCGGCCACCCCCACCCCCCCCCCCAACAGGCCGGCC
>DAOKZF010000041.1:231-1439 GCA_035325785.1 Miltoncostaeaceae bacterium | reverse complement strand
CCCCGAGCACGCGATTGAACCGCTCGGCGCCGCGCAGCGTGAACCACGAGACGACCGCCACCAGCAGGATGCGGGCCACCCACCGGGGGGGAATGCCGATCGTGCGCGCGTAGTCGGGGTCGAAGCTGGTGACCTTCAGTTCCTTCCACAGCGCCGCGACCACCAGCAGGTTGAACAACACCACGACGCTCATGGTCACGACCGAGCGGGCCAACGTCAGACCGCCGACGTCCAGGGTCCAGAACGGCGCGAAGGCGATCTCCCCGTACAGGGTCGAGTCGAGGTCAAGGTGCAGGTTGCCGGCAAAGTGCTGGATGCCCACCACCCCCAGGGCGAACAGGGCGGGGAACACCAGTCCGATGGCGGCATCGTCGGCCACCAGCCCGCTGGAGCGCAGCCCGTCGATCGCCAGCACGCAGATGATCGCGAACAGGGCGGCCCCCAACACCGACACCAGCGGCGCGCGGGTGTGGAAGATCAGGAAGCTCAGCACGATGCCGGGGAGCACCGCGTGGCTGACCGCATCCCCCAGCAGGGCGATGCGGCGCACAACCAAGAACGAACCGAGGATCGCGCAGGCGCTGGCAACCAGGCCCGCGGTGATGATGATCACCTGCGCGTCGTTCACCGCGGGTCCCCCTGTGCGAGCGCGACCAGTCGCCGGTAGGCCACCTCGCCCAGGCTGGAGCGCAGGTCGCGGGGGTTCGCCTCGCGCGCGTCGCCCAGGTCCAGTTGGGTGCCGTGCTCCAGCCAGGTCGACCACAGCCGTCGTCGTTCCCGCTCCCGCTCGGCGGCGTCCTGCCCGGCGGCGGACAGGGATAACCCCTCCTCACCGCCCGTCACCAGACCGGCGCGCTTCAGGCGGTGAACCGCGCGCCGCACCGCCCGCGGCTCGCGCGCGCAGGCCTCCTCGAGTTGGCGGAATCCGGTCGGCCGGTCCGCGTCGCTCAGCTCGGCCAGATCCACCAGCAGCGCGGTGGCCTCGGTCTCGCGCCGGGATCGGCGCAGGGCGATTGCTCGCCACAGCACCCCACGGTTGGGTGCCATCATCAGCGCCCCCAGCACGATCACGGTGCCGCTGAGGACGATCACCGGTCCGGTGGGGAGAGCGGCCCGCGCGGACAGCAACGATCCGCTGATGCCGATCACGGCTCCGAAGGCCCCCGCGAGTACCAGCATCCGTGACAAGCGATCCGTGAACTGGCGGG
>DAOKZF010000041.1:0-221 GCA_035325785.1 Miltoncostaeaceae bacterium | reverse complement strand
GACCGCCGGCACGATCAGCAGCGAGGCCATCAGGATCGCGCCGACCACCCGCAGGCCGATCACGATTGCGACCACCAGCAGCGCGGTCGATGCGAACTCGACCAGGCGGTCCGCCAGGCCCACGGTCACCGCGTATTGACGGTCGAAGGTCGCGGTCTTGAGGGCGCGGAATCCGACCAGGACGCAGAGGATCGCGCCGGCCGACAGCCAGGCCATCACCA
>DAOKZF010000040.1:5007-10757 GCA_035325785.1 Miltoncostaeaceae bacterium | reverse complement strand
CGCCTACGCTTCGCCGACGGGCGCGGCGGATACCTGCCGGGCGCGGACGCGGTGCGCGCACCGGCGCCGGCGGCCATCTCGCCCGCCACCGAGACGGCGCTGCGCTCCATCCAGGTCCGTCTCGGCCCGGCCAGCGCCATCGTGGTGCGCGACCCGTTCGGGCGCACCCTCATCGAGCTGGGCACCCGTCGGCCGCTCAGCCTGGCCTCGGTCACCAAACTCGGCACGATGACCGCCGCGCTCGGCCGCTTCCCGGTGGACCCGGGGACCGCGCGCGCCGTGCTCGGCTCATCGAACAACGGCTTGGCGCAGCGACTCTCGAATCGGCTGGGCAACGGCAGCTCCGCCCGCGGCGCGCGAACGGCCCGCGAGGCCGTCGCAACCCTCGGAGTGCGGATGAACCTGGTCGACGGCTCCGGCCTGGATTACCGCAACCGGGCGTCCGCCGCGGCGATCGCCGACCTGCTGATCGCCGTGCGCGAGCAGCCGCGTTTCGCCACCATCTTCGCCAACCTGCCAATCGCCGCGCGCACCGGCACGCTGGCCGGGCGCATGCACGCCACCACGGCCGCCGGGCGCGTGCGGGCCAAGACCGGCACCCTCTATGAGCACCCCACCTCCACCCTGGCCGGCTACGTGTGGCCCGCCGGATACGGATTGCGCCCCGAACGGGCGCTCGTCGCGGTGGTGCTCAGCAACGGCATCCACCCGGACCGCTCCCGCCCGCTGCAGGACGCCGTCATGCGCGAACTGACCGCTCCGGGCGCGCTTCGAGCGCCACAGGAGGCGATCGCGGCGCCGTAGCCGCACGGCTCCGCGTGCGACGGAGCGGATGCGGAAGCGGCCGGGGCCCGTCACAATGCCCCCATGCCCGAGGAACTGCAGCGAACATACCGCGGTAAGGCGTGGCGCGAGGTCGACGAACGCCCCCAGGTCGACGGGCCCGAACGGGCGATCCTGATCGCCTCGCTCAACTGCGACGCCGGGGAGGAAGCCGACCGGATCGGCGAGGTGCGCGAGCTGCTGCGCACCGCCGGGGCCGAGGTGATCGAGACGATCGTGCAACACCGCGACCACCCCGACCCCAAACGGCGGGTCGACGAGCTGAAGCCCGACCTGGTGGCCGCCGAAAGCGCGCTGAACGCCGGGCAGCAACGCCACTTGGAGGACCGCCTCAAGGTGCGGGTGGTCGACCGCACCGCGATCATCCTGGACATCTTCGCCCAGCATGCCCGCTCGGCCGAGGGCAAGCTCCAGGTTGAGCTGGCCCAGTTGGAGTACAGCTACGCCCGCCAGGAGGGCCTGTGGCAGCACCTGGAGCGCCTGGGCGGCGGAATCGGCACCCGCGGGCCGGGCGAAAGCCAGCTGGAATCCGACCGACGCATGGTGCGCAACCGCATCGCCACGCTGCGCCGGCGCCTGGCCGACGTGGCCCGTACCCGCGACACCCAACGGCGGCGCAGAACCGGCACCGAGCTGACGCGCGTCGCGCTGGCCGGCTACACGAACGCCGGGAAATCCAGTCTGATGAACGCGCTCGCCGGCGCCGAGGTGACGGTGAACGACGCCCTCTTCGAGACCCTCGACGCGACCACCCGCCGGGTGGTCGCCGACGGGCACGAACTGCTGCTGTCGGACACCGTCGGCTTCATCCGCCACCTGCCCCACCAACTGGTGAACGCATTCTCGTCCACCCTGGAGGAGGTGCGCGACACCGACCTGATCCTGCACGTCGCCGACGCCTCCGAAGACGAATCGCGCCGCGAAGCGCAGGCCGCGGCCGTGGTCAGCGTCCTGGAGGAGATCGGGGCCGGCGATGTCCCCCGCCTGTTGGTGCTCAACAAGATCGACCGGCTGGACGCCGACGAACGCCACGCCCTCGCCCACCGTCATCCCGACGCCCTGCGGGTTTCGGCGCTCACCGGCGAGGGATTGGACGACCTGCGGGCGGCCCTCGCCGACGCGGCGCGTGACCGCCTGGTGGCGGTGGACGTGACCATCCCGTTCCGACTGTCGGCCCTGGTGAGCGACGTCTACGCCGCCGGGCGCGAGGTGGAACGCGAGGACACCGCCGAGGGCACCCGCATGCGCGCCCTGATGCCGCCGGCGGCCGCCGGACGCCTGAGGGCCGCGATCGCCACCGGCTGAGGTCGGTCGCCGGACGTCCGACGACCGACCTCACGGGGGCTCAGCGGATGTACACCCGCGTGCCGATCTCCACCTGCCGGTAGAGGCGCTCAACATCGGGGATGTACATGCGGATGCATCCGTGCGACGCCCGGGTGCCGATCGAGCTGGGCACCGGGGTGCCGTGAATGCCGATCGCCGGGGCCGACGTGCCGATCCAGCGCGTGCCCAGCGGGTTGCCGGCACCGGGCGGCACCGGACCCAGCCCCGCGGCCCACGGCGAGCTGGGCGGGAACCAGGTGGGGTTCACCTGCTTTTCGATCACCGAGAAGTCGCCCGACGGGGTCGCGTGCCCGGGCATGCCGACCGCGATCGGGAACGTCTGACTCTTGCCGCGGTGCTTCCACAGCGTCAACCGGAAGTGCCCACGGTCGATGATGATCCGGGGGGCCAGCGTGGTGGCATCGGCACGCACCCGGCGCGACGGCAGCGGGAAGGTGCTGCGGTTGCGGGTGACCAACCCCTTGGTGAGGATGGTGAGCGACCGGGGCACATTCAACGCGATGCCGGGGCGCGCCTCGCGCACCCGTGGGGTGGTGCCGCTGAGGGAGAAGCTGGCATCGACCGGCGCCACGTCGAAGCGCGCCACCTGGTTGGTCAACGCGCGCTCCAGCCGTTCCCGATCGACGCTCTGGCGCAGCGGAACGTTCACCCCGGCGGCGGGCACCGGACGCGAGCGGCCGTACAGCAGCGCCGCGGTCAGCGCATAGTCGACATCGGCCACGTAACCGGCCGAGCCCGGGCGCAGCGCCACGCGCTTGCCGCGGTAGACCACCACCACCGGCTTCAGGCGGGGGGCGACGAATTCACGCAGCAGCTTCGCCCGCGCGGCGGACCGCGTCAACTCGCCCACCGGCACCCCGGCGATCTGCACCCCGGGAGCCATCACCCCCGCCGGCAGCGGAGTGGTCGCCGGGCCGCTCGGCGCCCCGCCGGGCTGCTCGCCGTTCGCGGGGGTCGATGGCTGTCCGGCGGGCGGAGCACCCGACGGATCCTGGGCGCCCGCCTGCAGCGCGCCGAACGCCAACAACGTCCCCGCCGCCACGAGGAAGGTCGCCGCGCGCCTCGCACCAACTCTCTCCATCATCACCCCCAGATCACCGGCCACCCGGGCCGTGTGGCCCGCTCAGCGAACAGGTTAGCCGAGCGACGGCTCACCCCTTCACGGCCCCGGTACGTCGCGGGTGCGCACCGGCTGGCACCGCGGCGCTCACCAGGCTCCCATCCGCCCGCCGTCGGGCGAGCGCCAGGTCCCCCGCCAACGGGGCGCGCCGATGCTGCGCGAGGGACAACACCGCGACCCGACCCGGCCCGAGCGCGACTCCGGTGAGCGCGGACAGGGGCACCGGGCCGTAGACGCCCACCAACTCCAAATCGGCGGCCTCACCGCCATGCGCGGCGCGCACCGCCCGCCACGCCACCGCCAGACGCGCGCGCGGCAGCTCTCCCCAGGCCAGCGGGGCGCGGCGCATCGACGCGACCCGGCGCACCCCGCCGGAGCGCGCCACGCCCGTCAGTCCAACCGACACCCTGCCGCTCGTCACCCGACCGAGCACCCCCACCGGACCGCGAACCCCGCCGGCCCGGGGAAGCGGACGGGCGCGATGGGCATCGACGACCCGCCGGGCCAACTGGCCCGGGACCGAACGCACCCGTGCGCGCAGCGTGGCACGCTGTCCCCGCACCACCGCAGACGACCGGACCGCCGTGGCCCGTCGGGCGGCCACCCTGATGGTGCCCGCCGAATGGGTGCGCAGGTCGGCACGCGAGGGCAACCGCGCCGGAGCGGTACCGACGACGACCGCCACGTCGCCGGCACGCACCGACACCTGGGGGGGCGCCGGACGACGCACCTCCACCACATCCACCGGCTCGGACACCCCACGGACCACCACCCGCCCCCCGAAACCCGCAACCACCCGCCGCAACCCGGCCAGCCGGTCCGCGCCCATCAGGCCTCCTCGTCGGGGATCTCCCCCGCGCCGATCACCTCCAGCGCCTCCCGCACCCGACCGAGCGGCTCCAACAGATCCATCGTCCCGCCGAGCCCCACCAGGGCGCCGATCATCGCGGCGCGCGCGGCCTCGTCGACCCCGTCGGCCAGCCCCACCCGCAGCGGGTTCGCATCGGGCGCCACCTGCAACAGAAAGGTGTCCCCGCCCTGTCCCTGAACCGCCCCGACCTGAGCGAGCGGCCCGGCGGCGCTGGCGGCCAACAGGGCCGTCGGACAGGCGATCGCCGGATCATCGACCAGCGGTCGATCGTCGACCAGCAGCAGCGTGGGACGCTGATCGGTGGCCTCCAGCAGCGTGCGGGCGATCACCTCGCCACGCAGATGGCGGTCGAGCACACCCCCGTAGAGCACCCGCTGCAGCCGGGTGGGGCTGATCGGATCGGTGAACCGGAAATCGAGCGGCAGACCGCTGGCGTCGGTGACCATCAGGGCGCCGCGATAGCCGCCGTCCGCCTCGAGGCGGACGATCAGAAAACCGGGCCGCTCGCCGCCGCCGGCCGCCCTCGGCGCGGGCGGGGGCGCGGGGGCGCTCACGGGCGACCGTCCAGCGCGGGCGCGCTCGCCTCGGACGCGGCGGCGCCCTCATCGGGATCCGGTTCGCCCCGGTGGCGACGCAGACGCCGAGCGGTCGCCTCGTGCTCGCGCTCGTGACGCTCCTGCTCCGCCGCGGCCGCCTCGTGCATCGCCCGTTCCATCTCATCGCGATGCTGGGCGGCGGCGGAGCGCATCAGGGCCTGCAACACCAGCAGGGTCGACCACCACGCCACAAACGAGAAGGCGACCGCCGCCAGCAGCCCCCGCAACACCCCGTCCACCAGGGGGATCCCCGCGCGGTCGCTCAACCACAGCGTCAGACCGAAGCCGCCCAACGCGCCCAACGCGCGCGCGCGGCGCACCCACAGACGCATGCGCGCCGCCGCCTCGACCTCGGGTGCCCGTTCCTCCCCACCGGGATTCTTCTCGCGCCGGGAACCCATCAGCTCAGACCACGCTCACGCGCCCGCTGCTCGCGCTGCACCTGAAAGATGTAGCGCATCAGGCGATCCTGCTGCTCGCGGGTGGGATCGAGAAACGCGACCGCCACCCGCCACGGGTGGGCGCGGGACGCCTCGGGGTAGCGGTCACAGCGCACCACGCGCCCGGCGAGCTCCATCGGCTCCCTCGGCTCACCCGGTGGTTGCAGCGTCACCAGCAGCTCGGACCCGACCGGCAGGGGATCGTTCATGCGCAGCAGGATCCCGCTGGCCGAGAGGTTCTCGGTGGCGGCCGACACCCCACTCGCCGGGGGCGTCCCCTCGGCATCGGCCACCGATGCGCGCACCACCAGCTGCACCGGCACGCGCACCGTCTCGCGCCGCTGCATGCGCCGCGGCACGCCGCGCACCCGGAAGACCACCACCTTGCCGTCGACGGTGTCGAGCGGCCCCTGATCCCACACCGCATCCAGCTCGCAGGGCACATCGCGTTGGGCGTACACCAACAGCAACTCACGCCCGGGGCTCAGCTCCACCAGGCGCCCGCCGATCCGCGGCGCGGTGAGCGTGATCGC
>DAOKZF010000040.1:2660-4997 GCA_035325785.1 Miltoncostaeaceae bacterium | reverse complement strand
CCCCCCCCCCCCGCCCCCCCGCTGCCGCGGGGGGGGGCGGGGGGTCCCCCCCCCTTCGTCCCCGCCACACCCCCCCCCCCCCAGTCGGCGCCCCTGGCCGCCTCGATCGTCACCGCCGCACCCACCTGGGGCAGCGGGCCAACCTCCGCCACCGGGCCCCGCCCGCCGCGGCTCACGGCAGCACCATCCGCGCCACCAGGTTCGGATCGGCCGGCGCGATCGCCGAGGGAATCCCGGGGCCGTCGCCGATATAGGCCAACGGGCGGCCGATGCGCATCGGCGCGTTCAACAGACCACCGCAGAAACGGGTCTCATCGAGCTTGGTGATCGTCACCCGGGTGACGCCGGTGTCCTTGAAGGCGGCGTGAAGATCGCCCAGATCACCGGGAGGAGTGGCCGCCGGAAGGACCAGATGAACCTCGTCCGCGTCGGCGGCGCCGACCAACCGCGCGAGCTCCTCCAACGCCGCACCCGCCGTGTGCGAGGTGCCCGGCGTGTCGACGACCACCAGATCGCGGCTCGCCAACTGGGCGCGGGCGGTGGCCAACGCCGCGGCGTCGGGCGCCTCCACCACCGGGATGTCCAGCCGACGGGCCACGTCGAGCAGGGCCCCGTGCGGGCCGGCGCCGGCGGCGATCAGCGCGACGTCCAGGCCGGCCTGTCGATAGCGCCCGGCGACCTTCATCGCGCTCGCGCTCTTACCCACCCCGCTCTGGCCGACGAACACGATCGTGTGACCGGTGCGCCAGGGGCGCCAATCGCGCACGACCGGCGCCCGGGCGGCCAGGTAGTCGCGGGCGGCCGAGCGGACATCCGCGTCGGCGCCCAGGAATGGAAGAACCGACCGGGAGAAGCCGTCCAGCAACCCGTCGACGCGGTGCACGTCGATCCCGCCGGCCACCAGTTCGCCCCGCAACGCCCGCACCTCGGCGCGCGGCGCCAACGGGCGCGCCGGCGCCCCCGATTCGCCGACGGCATCCCCCTCGACGAGCGTCTCGTCCACCGGCGCATCGTCCGGATCGTCGATCGCGACCTCCGGTTCATCGAGCTCCGCGCTCGAGGGGACATCCTCCCCCACCGCCGGCGCGGCGGCGGGCGCGGGTGCCGGGGCGGACGCGACCTGCGCGGACGGGTGCGCCCTCAGCGGCCCCTCAACCTGAGCGGCCTCCCCGACCGCGGCGCGGGCCGCCTCGATGATCGCCCGGGCGCGGTCCTGCTCGTTCAGCTGCCCGTCGGGCGTCGGCTGCGGTGGCGCATCGGCCGCAGGGGTCGAGCCGGAGCGGGGGCTCGCCGTCCCCAGATGCTCGCCGAGCAAGCGCAGGAACTCGTCGGAGTTCTTCCCGTCGACCGGCGGGTGGGCCGAGGACCCCTCGCCGGTGTCGAGCAGGTTCACCCGCGAGCCGGGCACGGATTCGTCCGGCATCCGATCGGCGGCCGTCACCTCGATCGCCGCCTTGCCGAAGAAACCGGCGATGCCGCCCTGCACGACGTTGCGGGTCTCGAGGATCACCGCCGCGTCGCCGAACTCCTCGCGCACCTGCGCCAGGACCTCGTCGATCGTCTGGCCGGTGAACTGCTTGGTCTTCATCGGAGAACGCTCCACGGACATGGGCTCAGACCGCCGCCGGGTCGAGGCTCACCAGACCGATTGGCTCGACCCGAATCGAGGGCAGGATCTCGTGGTACGACAGCACGATCAATGCGGGCAGAGCATGCACGGTGAGCGCTTTCAGGTGGCGGCGGGTGGCGCCGGAACACAGAACGATCGGCGCCGTGCCGAGCAACTGGGCATCATCCGCCCGCGCCCGCAGCGCCTCGATAATCATCTCAGCTCGCGTCGAATCGAGCGTGATCTGGGCACCCTCATCGGTGCGCACCACCGAATCGGAGATCTCACGGTCCAACTCGGGGTCCACGGTGATCACCCGCATCGTCCCCGAGTCGTCCACGTAACGGGTGCAGATCGAGCGTGAGAGCGCCTGGCGGCAGTACTCGGCCAGAATCGCGATGTCCTTGGTCAGCTTGGCCTTGTCGCCCAGCGTTTCGAGGATGGTCACCAGGTCGCGGATCGGCACGCCCTCGGCCAGCAGCGCCTGCAGCACCCGCTGGACCTCACCGACGCTCATCAGGTCGGGCACCAGCTCGTCCACCGGAGCCGGCATGCGTTCCTTCAGACCGTCCAGCAGGCCGCGGGTGTCCTGGCGACCGAGCAGTTCGTCGGCGTTGCGCCGGATGACCTCGGACAGGTGGGTGACGATCAACGAGGTGGCGTCCACCACCGTGTAGCCGGCAACCTCCGCCTGCTCGCGTTGCGCCTCGGCGATCCACACCGCCGGC
>DAOKZF010000040.1:0-2650 GCA_035325785.1 Miltoncostaeaceae bacterium | reverse complement strand
CCGAACGACGGCTCGTTGGTCGGGATGCCGTCGATCACCGTCTGGGCGGTGCCCGGGTTCATCGCCAGCAGTTGACCCGGCTGAAGCTGCCAACGCGCAACCTCGACCCCCCGGATCTTCACCGCGTATTCGTGCGAGACCAGCCGCACGTTGTCGCGAATGCGGATCGGGGCGAGCGACAGGCCCAATTCGGTGGCCATCTGCCGGCGCACCAACGCCACCCGGTTCAACAGGTCGCCGCCCTCGTCGGCGTCGACCAGCGGCACCAGGCCGTAGCCGATCTCCAGCTCCAGCGGATCGAGCGGCAAGAGGGCGGCCACGTTCTCGGGCTCCTTCGGGCGCACGGCGACCTCGTTGGCCGACCGCTCGGCGGCCAGGAGTTCCTCCTCCTTGGCCGAATGGCGCAGCATCAGGGCCACCGAGATCACGATCCCGCCGATCACGAAGAACGGCACCGTCGGCAGCCCGGGCACCAGGCCGAGCATGCCGGTCACGATCCCGGCGATCAGCAGGGCGCGCGGCTGGCGCAGGATCTGGGCGGCGACGTCGCGGCCCAGGTTCGACTCGCCCACCGAACGGGTGACGATGATGCCGGTGGCCACCGAGATCAGCAGCGCCGGGATCTGCGCCACCAGGCCCTCGCCGACGGTCAGCAGCGAGTAGTGCTGACCGGCCTCGCCGAAGCTCATGCCCTGCTGGAACACGCCGACCGCCAGGCCGCCGATCAGGTTGATCGCGACGATCAACACCGCGGCGATCGCGTCGCCCTTGACGAACTTGGACGCACCGTCCATCGCCCCGTAGAAGTCGGCCTCACGGGCGACCGCGGAGCGCCGCTCCTTGGCCTCCTGGTCGGTGATCACCCCGGCGTTCAGGTCGGCGTCGATCGCCATCTGCTTGCCGGGCATCGCATCGAGGGTGAAGCGGGCCGCCACCTCGGCGACCCGGCCGGCACCGTTGGTGATCACCACGAACTGGATCACCACCAGGATCGCGAACACGATCAGCCCCACCACCACGTTGCCGCCCACCACGAACGACCCGAACGAGGCGATCACGTGCCCGGCATCGCCGTGCAGCAGGATCAGGCGGGTGCTGGAGATGTTCAGGCCCAGCCGGAACAGGGTCGCGACCAGCAGCAGCGACGGGAAGATCGAGAACTGCAGCGGCTCGGTGGTGTACATGACCGCCAGCACGATCGACAGGGCGCCGGCGATGTTGGCGGTGATCAGGATGTCCAGCAGCCAGGTCGGCAGCGGGATGATCATGATCACCACGATGCCGATCACCACCACCGCGATCGCGACATCGCTGTTGTCGAGCATCCGCTTGAGGATGCCCCCCTGAGCCCCCGGAGCGGTGGGCGACGCGGTGGCGGTGGCGCCGCTCATCGCGCGCCTCGCTCAGAACCGGGCCGGGCGGAGGTGGCCATCAGGCGGCGGCCGGCTGACGGCCGGTGGTCTTGTAGACGTGGGCGAGGATCTGGGCGACCGCCCCGAACGCGTCGGCGGGGATGTACTGACCCACCTCGGTGGCGGCGAACAGGCTGCGCGCCAACGGCGGCTCGCGCCGAACCACCACCCCGTGCTCCTCGGCCACGGCGATGATGCGCCGGGCGACGTGGTCGGCACCCTTGGCGACCACCCTGGGGGCCGGAGAGTTGCGCACGTATTTCAGGGCCACGGCGAAGTGGGTCGGGTTGACGATCACGACGTCGGCCTCGGGCACGTCGGCCATCATGCGTCGCACCGCCATCTCGCGCTGGCGGCGCTTCATCTGCGCCTTCACCTCGGGTCCGAGGTCCTGCTCCTTGAACTCGCGTTTCACCTCGTCCTTGGTCATGCGCAGATCCCGTTCGTGCTGCCAGCGTTCGTAAACGAAGTCGGCGAGGGCGATCAACAGGTACACCGCCGCGATCGAAAAGCCGATCTTCAACACCAGGCCGCCGACGACCGTCAGCACCATTCCGGGAGGCGCTCCCAGCAGCGACATCAGCTCGTCGATCGAGCTCTTCAGGACCCAGTAGGCGACCGCGCCGGTGATCACGATCTTTCCGATGTCCTTCACGCTGCGCACCAGCGAGCGCAGGCCGAGCAGACGCTTGACCCCGTTCACCGGGTTCAGGAGCGAGAAACGCGGCTTGAGCACCTCCGGGGTGATGCGCGGCGCAACCTGGATCGACGAGGCGAGCACACCCACGATCAGGCTGGCCAGCGCGAACGGGGCGGTCAGCCACAGACCGCGCAGGCCGGCATCCGTCAGCGCATCCCATGCGCCCATCGAACCGAGATTCCCGCCGGTGCCCGCGGAACTCAGCCCGCGTTCCATCACCGAGATGAACCCCGCGAGCATCCAGGAGCCCATGAACGCCAGCATGGCGAAGACGGTCAGCAGCCCGAGACCGGTGTTGATCTCCTGGCTGCGGGCGACCTGCCCGCGCTTGCGGGCCTCCTCCCGGCGTTTGGGTGTTGCCTGTTCTGTCTTGTCGCCCGCGGACCCAGCCATACGATGCCTTCGTCCCTCAACGTGTCTGCATCGGTGGGTACGTCCGTGACCCGATCCCCCGCCACCCTGCGGGGCGGTGTTCAGTCGGCGATCTCGCCGCTTCTCACCACGCGGTTGTTGTCGTCACATCCGAGGGCGAAGTTGA
>DAOKZF010000039.1:0-10925 GCA_035325785.1 Miltoncostaeaceae bacterium | reverse complement strand
ACCGCCACGATCACCGCGAGAGCGATGACCAGGATGATCACCTGGGTGACCGGCGGAACCGTCATCCACCCCTGGATCGCGTCGGGCACGCTCGCCACGATGCTGGCGAAAATCAGGAGCGAGATGCCGTTGCCGACGCCCCGTTGGGTGATCAGCTCGCCCAGCCACATGAGCAGGGTGGTGCCGGCCGTGATCGAGAAGACGATCAGGAACCCGCGCCCGAACGAGAGGTTCGGCAGCGCATCCTGAGAGCGGAAGTACATGACGTAGGCGATCGACTGGAACAGCGCCAACACCACGGTGAAGTACCGGGTGTACTGGGTGATCTTCTGCTGTCCGGCTTCGCCCTCCTTCTGGAGGCGCTCCAGCGCCGGTATCACCACCGTCATCAACTGCAGGATGATGCTGGCGGTGATGTAGGGCATGATGCCCAGCGCGAACACCGCGAAGCGCGTCAGCGCGCCGCCCGCGAACAGGTTGAGGAAGTCCAGCAGGGTGCTGCCGCGCGTCTCCATCGCCTGACGCAGCGCGTCGGTGTCGATACCCGGGACGGGCACGAACGAACCGAAGCGGTAAATCGCCAGGACGAACGCGGTAAACAGCAACTTCTTGCGCAGCTCCGGCGAGCGGAGCGCGTTCATGATCGTCTGAAGCATCCTCGCGGGTTGGGCGGCTCAGGCGCGGGCCGTCAGGCCTGCGCCTCGCCTTCGCCGCCGCCGATCAGCTGGACACTCCCGCCGGCCGCCTCCACCTTGGCGCAGGCGGCGGCCGAGGCCGCATCGACCTGCACCGTGAGCGCGCGGTCGAGCTCGCCGTTCGCCAGCAGCTTCACCGGCCAGCCCCGAGCGGAGTTGTTCTTGACGATCCCGGCGGCCTCCAGCGCGGCGATGTCCACCGTGCTGCCGGCCTCGAAGACGTTCAGCTGCCCGACGTTCACCGGAATGGAATGCGTGCGGAACGGTCCGGTCGGCATCGACATCTTTCGGTTGCCGCCGCGCAGCTTGCCCTGCTGCATGTAGACCGGCACCTGACCGCCCTGGTAGCCGGGGCGAACGCCGCCGCCGGACCGGGCGCCGAGACCCTTCTGGCCGCGACCGGAGGTCTTACCGTGCCCCGAGCCCGGCCCACGGCCCACGCGCTTTCGGGCACGCTTGGCGCCCGGACGCGGAGCCAGCCGGTCGAGGACGATCTCCTCGGCAGGGGTCTCTTCGATACTCGTCTGCTGTTCAGCCATTCTCGCCAGCCTGCTCCACGCGAATGAGGGATGCGACCAGCCGCAACTGGCCCTGCAACTGCGGCGAGTCGACGTGTTCGACGGACTGCCCGATGCGTCGCAAACCAAGCGAACGCAGGGTGCCCCGATGGCGGGACTGGGTCCCGATCACGGAACGAGTCTGAGTGATGCGCAGCCGACTCACTGCGCGGCCTCCGCACCGACCGCATCGGTGGCCGGCGCGCCGCTCCCGGCGCTGACGCCGAGCACCTGGGCAACCGACCGCTCCCGCAGGGCCGCCACCTCTTCGGGGCGACGCAGAGCCTTCAGACCGGCGACGGTGGCCGCCAGCAGGTTGACCGGGTTGCTCGTCCCCAGCGACTTGCTGAGGATGTCGCGGATTCCGGCCAGCTCGAGCACGGCGCGCACGCCACCACCGGCGATCACGCCGGTACCCTCGCTGGCGGGCTTCAGGAGCACCCGTCCGGCACCGGCGCGCCCGATCACCTCATGGGTGATCGTGGAGCGGTACATCGGCACCGTGAACAGGTTCTTCTTTGCGTCCTCGACCGCTTTCTGAATCGCGACCGGAACCTCTTTGGCTTTCCCGTGGCCCACGCCAACCGTGTCGACCTCGTTCCCCACGCCCACCAGGGCCGAGAATGAGAAACGCCGGCCGCCCTTCACGACCTTCGCCACACGGTTAACCTGGACGACGCGCTCGCTCAGTTCGAGCCCATCCGGGTTGATCTTGCCGCCTCGGCGGACCTCTGCCACTCGCCTACCCCCGGCCTCTAGAACTCGAGCCCGCCCTCGCGGGCGCCGTCCGCGAGCGCCTTCACACGCCCGTGGTACTTGTATCCGCCGCGGTCAAAGACCACGCGGTCCACTCCGGCCTGCTTGGCCCGCTGGGCGAGGAGCTTCCCCACCTCGGCGGCCGCGTCGGCCTTCGCCAAACCCTTCAGGTCGCCCTCGTGCGAACCGGCGGCGGCCAGGGTGTGCCCCCGAGCGTCGTCGATCACCTGGGCGTAAATCCGCTTATTCGAACGCGACACGCACAGCCGCGGCCGCTCGGCGCTGCCGACCACCCGCCCCCGAATCCTCCGGTGGCGGCGCAGACGGGCGTTTTCGGTTGTGACAGGCATGCCTCGTTACGCTCTCTTCCCGACCTTGCGCTGCACGTGCTCGCCGGCGTAGCGGATGCCCTTGCCCTTGTAGGGCTCGGGGGGACGCACGCCGCGAATCTCCGCCGCGATCTGTCCGATCACCTGCTTGTCGATGCCACGCACGACCACCTGGGTCGGCGAGGGCACCTCGAACGTCACGCCCGCGGGAGGCGGGATCGTAACAGGATGCGAGTAGCCGACCGACAGCTCCAGATCCGCGCCCTTCATCTGGGCGCGGTAACCGACGCCGACGATCTCGAGCGACCGCTCGAAGCCGGAGTTGACGCCCTCGACCATGTTGGCGATCAGGGTGCGTGACAGGCCGTGCAGGGAGCGGTGCGGCCCGCGGTCGGTCGGACGGGTGACGACCAGCGTGCCGTCCTCCTCGGCCACCCGGATGGGCTCGACCACGGTGTGCTGAAGTTCCCCTTTGGGGCCCTTCACGGTGACCTGCTGTCCCCTGATCTCGACGTTCACGCCGTCGGGAACCGGGATTGGTGCGCGTCCAATTCTGCTCATTCTGCCCCTACCAGACCGTGCAGATCACCTCGCCGCCGATCCCCCGGCGGCGGGCTTCGTGCCCGGTGATGACGCCCTGCGAGGTGGACAGCACGGTGATACCCATGCCACCCAAGACGCGGGGAATGTTGGCGTGGTCGGCGTACACCCGCCGACCCGGCTTCGACACCCGGTCGAGTCCGCTGATCACGCGGCGCCGGTCGCGGCTGTACTTCAGCTTCACGACCAGCTCCGTGCCGACCTCGGCCTGCCGGAGTTCGTAGTCCTGGATGTAGCCCTCCTCGCGCAGGACGCGAGCGATCTCACCCTTCAGTTTGCTGCCGGGCATCTCCACCCCATCGTGCAGCGCCAGGCTGGCGTTGCGGATGCGGGTGAGCATGTCGGCGATCGGATCGGTAAGCACTACCAGGAACTCTTGGTCATGCCAGGAATCACCCCGGCGTGGGCGGACTCACGCAGGCAAATCCGGCAGAGGCCGAACTTGCGAAACACCGCGCGGGGACGGCCACATGCGTGGCAGCGCGTGTACTGCTGGGTGCGGTACTTGGGCGTGCGGGAGGCCTTCACCCGCAGACTGGTCTTCGCCACTGTTCTCCTCTACCTCCGGCCGCGGCCCTTGCCGCCGAACTTGCGTTGCTTACGCCGCCGGCGGGCGGCCCGTTCCTCAGCGGTGTAGCCCTCGGCGCGGAACGGCATACCGAGATGACGCAGGAGGGCGCGCCCCTCCTGGTCGGTGGCGGCCGAGGTGGTGATCGTGACGTTCAAACCCATCACGTTCTCGACTCGGTCGTAGTCAACCTCGGGGAAGATCGTGTGCTCGCGCAGGCCCAGGTTGTAGTTGCCGCGCCCGTCGAAACCGTCCGGGTTGATTCCCCGGAAGTCGCGGATCCGCGGCAGCGCGACCGACATGAGCCGGTCCAGGAACTCCCACATGTGGTTGCCGCGCAGGGTCACCTTGGCGCCGATCGCCATGCCCTCGCGCAGCTTGAACTGAGCGATCGACTTGCGCGCGCGGGTGACGCAGGCCTTCTGGCCGCTGATCACGCCGAGCTGCTCCAAGGCCTGGTCGAGCAGTTTGCTGTTGCTCTTGGCCTCTCCCACACCCATCGACAGGGTGATCTTGAGCAGCTTCGGGTGCTGCATCACCGACGCGTAACCGAACTCCTCTTGGAGCTTCGGCCGGATCTCCTCCTGGTAGACCCGCTTCAGCCGCGCCGGCGGCGCCGCTTCGGCGAGCGTCTGGTTCTCGTCGGCCATCAGTCCAGCTTCTCCCCACTTCGCGCGGACACCCGCACCTTCTTGCCGTCGACCTCCTGGAACCGCACCCGCGTGGGGCGGCTGTCCGTGGGGTCGATCAGCGCAACGTTCGACCAGTGCATCGGCGCCGGCTTCTCAATCACACCGCCGGGCTGATCGGGCGGACGCGGCTTGGTGTGCCGCTTCATGATGTTGACGCCCTCCACCACGACGCGCTGTTCCGCCGGTCGGACCTCGAGCACAACACCCTCTTTGCCCTTGTCCTTGCCGGAGATCGCAATCACGCGGTCGCCCTTACGAATGCGCGCGCCCATCAGAGCACCTCCGGCGCCAGCGAGATGATCTTCATGAAGTTCTTCTCCCGCAGCTCGCGGGCCACGGGGCCGAAGATGCGCGTCCCGCGCGGGTTCGAGGCGGCATCGATGATGACCGCGGCGTTCTCGTCGAACGAGATGAAGGTGCCGTCCTCGCGCCCGTGTTCCTTACGGGTGCGCACGACCACCGCTCGCACGACGTCGCCCTTCTTGATCGAACCGTTCGGGATGGCGGTCTTGACCGTGCCGACGATCACGTCGCCGACGGTCGCGGTGCGCCGCTTCGAACCGCCCATGATGCGGATGCAGAGGATCTCACGCGCGCCGGTGTTATCGGCGACGCGCAGGCGTGTCTCAACTTGGATCACGTGAGCGCCCTACCTTGCCTTCTCGATGATCTCGACCAGGCGCCAACGCTTCTGACGCGAGAGCGGCCGGCATTCCACGACGCGCACCAGATCGCCGACGCCCGCCTCATTGCGTTCGTCGTGCGCGTGCAGCTTGGAGGACCGCCGGACGGTCTTCTTGTACACGGGGTGCCGCTGCTGGGTTTCCAACAGCACCGTGATGGTCTTGTCGCGGCCCGCCGACACCACCAAGCCCTGACGGACCTTGCGGCGTGCGACCGACTCCTGAGGTGTTGCAGCCGTACTCATGCAAGCTCCCGCTCGTGCGCGATCGTGAGCAGACGCGCGATCTCGCGCCTGCGGGTCTTCAGCTCGGAGGTGCGCTCCAGGGCGCCCGAGGCCGACTGGAAACGAAGGTTGAAGTAGGCCTCACGGGTCTCCGCGAGACGCTGCTCCAACTCGCCGTCGGTCAGGTCCCTGATCTCTTGTGCCTTCACTGAGCCCCCTGCTCATCGCGCGTCACGAACCGGCAGCGCACCGGCAGCTTGTTCGCGGCGAGACGCATGGCGTCCCGCGCCAACGGCTCGGGCACACCGGACAGTTCGAACATGATCCGCCCCGGCTTCACCGTGGCGACCCACCCCTCGGGCGAACCCTTACCGGAACCCATGCGGGTCTCGGCCGGCTTCTTGGTCACCGGCAGGTGGGGGAAAACCGTGATCCACACCTTACCGCCACGCTTGATCTTGCGGGTCATCGCGATACGCGCCGCTTCGATCTGTCGGTTGGTGATGGCCGCGGGCTCCAAGGCCTTGAGGCCGTACTCACCGAAGGCCAACTGGTCGTGGCCCTTGGTCAGTCCCCGGCGACGACCGCGGTGGTGCTTGCGGTGCTTGATCCGCTTGGGCATCAGCATTACGAGTGACCTCCCTGCCGGTCGCCGCCACCGCCGCCACCGCCACGGTTGCCGCGTCCCCGACGTCGGTCGCCCCGGGGGCGACGAGGCGGCGGAGCGGCCTCCATGTCGGTCCGGCCCCGGCTGTCCTGGACCCCCTCGGGGAGGACCTCACCCTTGTTGATCCACACCTTCACGCCGATCCGGCCGAAGGTCGTCTTCGCCTCGTGGAAGCCGTAGTCGATGTCGGCCCGGAGCGTGTGCAGCGGCACACGACCGTCCGAGTAGTGCTCGCTGCGGGACATTTCGGTGCCGCCGAGGCGTCCGCCGCACTGCACCTTGACGCCCTGGGCCCCGGAGCGCATCGCTGAGGTCAGCGCCCGCTTCATGGCCCGCCGGAAGCTGATGCGGTTCTCGAGCTGCTCGGCGATCGACTGAGCGACGAGTTTGGCGTCCAGCTCGGGACGCTTGATCTCGTTGATGTTCACCTGGATCTGCTTGCCGGTCATGGCGTGCAGTTCGCGGCGCAGCGCGTCGACCTCGGATCCGCTCTTGCCGATCACGATGCCCGGGCGGGCCGTGTAGATGTCGACGGTGAGCTTGTTCTGATCCTTCTTGAGGTGGATCGACGACAGGCCGGCGTGGCTCAGCTTGCCGGTGATGTGGTTCCGCACCGCGCGGTCCTCGTCGAGGTAGCTCGCGAAGTCACGCTCGGAGAACCAGTTGCTCCGCCAGCCGTTGAGGACGCCGACGCGAAAGCCGGTGGGGTTGATCTTCTGACCCATGGGTGCCTTAACGCTCCGTCTCGGCGACAGCGATGGTGATGTGGCAGGTGCGCTTCATGATCGGGGTGGCCCGACCCTGCGCGCGGGGGCGGAACCGTTTGATGGTCGGCCCCTCGTCCACGGTCACCCGTGCGACGACCAGGTCACGGCCATCGAGGCCGTGGTTGTGATCGGCGTTGGCGATCGCCGACTGCAGAACCTTGCGCACCGGAACCGCGGCGGCCCGGGTGCTGTAGGCGAGCGTGGCGAGCGCATCGTTGACGCGCGCCCCACGAATGAGGTCGGCAACCAGACGCGCCTTGCGCGCGGAACCGCGCACGTAGCGGGCCTGGGCGACCGCGGAGTTCTCCATGTTGACCGTCGCCATCTCAGCGCCTCATGGTCGAAGTGCGATCGGAGCCCTGGTGGCCCCGGTACGTGCGCGTCGGCGCGAACTCGCCGAGCTTGTGACCGACCATGCTCTCGCTGATGAACACCGGCACGTGCTTGCGTCCGTCGTGCACGGCGATCGTGTGGCCGACCATCTCCGGGAAGATGGTGGAGGCCCGCGACCAGGTGCGGACGATTCGCTTCTCGTTGGCGGCGTTCATGTCTTCGACGCGCTTGATCAGCTTGGGGTCCACGAAGGGCCCCTTCTTCAGGCTGCGACCCATCTGCTGCTACCGGCCTTCCGTGTGCTTGCCGCGCTTGCGGCCGCGAACGATGTACTTCGAGCTCGCCTTGTTCTTCTTGCGGGTGCGGTACCCGTTGGTCGGGACACCCCACGGGGTCACCGGGTGGCGACCGGAGTTGCTCTTGCCCTCACCACCACCGTGCGGGTGGTCCACCGGGTTCATCGCCGAACCGCGCACGCGCGGACGAACGCCCTTCCAGCGGCTGCGACCGGCCTTGCCGACGGTGATGTTCTCGTGGTCGGTGTTGCCGACCTGACCGATGGTGGCCCGGCAGTCGAGGTGCACCATCCGCATTTCGGTGGAGGGCAGACGGAGGGTCGCGTAGTCGCCCTCCTTCGCCATCAACTGCGCGCCGGTGCCGGCGGAGCGCACGATCTGACCGCCACGGCCGATCTGCAACTCGATGTTGTGGACGATCGTACCCGTGGGGATGTCGCGCAACGCCAGGGCGTTGCCGGGCTTGATGTCGGCCGTCGGGCCGCTCATGACCGTGTCTCCCACACGCAGCTTGAGCGGCGACAGGATGTAGCGCTTCTCGCCGTCGGCATAGTGCAGCAGGGCGATGCGGGCGGAGCGGTTCGGGTCGTACTCGATCGTGGCGACCTTCGCCGGTACTCCGTCCTTCTGGCGCTTGAAGTCGATGACGCGGTAACGGCGCTTGTGGCCGCCGCCGATGTGGCGGCTGGTGATGCGCCCGTTGTTGTTGCGACCACCGCTCTTGGAGATCTTCTCCAGCAGCGACCGTTCCGGCGTCGTGCTGGTGATCTCCTCGAAATCGGAGACCGTGACGAAACGGCGCCCCGGCGAGGTCGGCTTGTGGTGTTTGATGCCCATCGGCCTACGCCCCCTCGAACAGCTCGATCTTGTCGCCGGGCGTGAGCTCGACGATCGCCTTCTTCCAGCCGGGGCGCCGACCGCGGGTGTACCCGCGACGCTTCGGCTTGCTCTGGACCGTGACGGTACGCACGTCGGTGACGGTGACGTCGAACATCTCTTCGATCGCCTGGCGAATCTCGGTCTTGTGCGCCCCATCCAGCACCCGGAAGGTGTACTGGTTGTGGGACTGCACGAGCTGGAAGCTCTTCTCGGAGACCACCGGGCGGATGATCACCCGTCGGATGTCGTCGCGCAGGGTGCTCACTCGGTGACCTCCTGGGTGCTCTCGGTGGCGGCCTCGCCCGAGATCCGATCCCAGACCGTGCGTTCGAACAGCACGGACTTGGCGGCGACGATGTCGACCACCTGAACCTCGTTGGCGGCCAGCAGGTAGACGCCGGGAATGTTGCGGAACGAGCGCGCCACGACCGACTGGATGTCATCGACCACGATCAGCAGCGGGCGCACGTTCACGGCGGCCGGTGCCTGCGCGAGCCACGACGCGGCCCGCTTGGTCGACGGGGCGTCCCAGGCGAGATCCTCGACCAGGGCCAGAGAACCGCGCTCGGCGTGAGCGCGAATGGCGGCCCGATAGGCCTGCTGGCGGATCTTGCGGTTGACCTTGCCGCCGTAGGTGCGCGGGCTGGGCCCGAAGACCACACCACCGCCGGTCCACTGGGGAGCGCGGGTCGAACCCTGACGCGCGCGACCGGTGCCCTTCTGACGCCACGGCTTGGCGCCACCACCGGACACCGCCGAGCGGTTGCGGGTGGCGTGCGTGCCGGCGCGACGGGCGGCCAGTTCGGCCACGACCGTCTCGTGGATCAGGTGCTGCTTGATCGGCTGTTCGGCGAACCGCGGCGCCAGGGCGACCTCACCGGCCACGGCGCCGTCGGTGTTCAACAGTGACAGTGACGTCATTCGGGCCTCACGATCACGATGCCGTTTACGCCGCCGGGAATCGCGCCCTTCACGAGCAGGATGTTCCGCTCGGGGTCGCGGTCGACGATCTGGATTCCGCGCTGGGTGACCGTTTTCGCTCCCATGTGCCCGCTCATGCGCAGCCCCTTGAAGACCCGGGCCGGCCATGCGGCGGCACCGATCGAGCCGGGACGGCGGATGTTGCGAGAACCGTGGGTCATCGGCCCGCGGGCGAAGTTGTGGCGCTTGATGGTGCCGGCGTAGCCCTTACCCTTCGAGACGCCGGTCACGCGGACCGTCTGTCCCGAGGCGAAGTCCTCAACGGTGACGATGTCGCCCAGGGCGACATCGCCCAGCTCGGCCGGGTCGAACTCGTGCAGGTGACGCACCGGCGGCGCGTCGGCCTTCTTGAGGTGACCGAGTTCGGGCTTGTTGAGGAGCTTGGGGCGGGTGGCGCCGAAGCCCAGCTGGACCGCCTCGTAGCCGTCCTTCTCGACGGTCTTAATCTGAGTGACGGGGCAGGGGCCGGCCTCGATCACGGTGAGCGGCACGCGGGTGCCGTCCTCGCCGAAGATCTGGGTCATCCCCAGCTTGCGTCCGATGATCGCCGCCATGGTTCTACGCCTTGATCTCGATGTCGACGCCCGCCGGGAGGTCGAGTCGCATCAACGAGTCGACGGTCTTGGGCGTCGGCGAATAGATGTCGATGAGCCGCTTGTGGGTGCGGATCTCGAAGTGCTCGCGGGAGTCCTTGTCCTTGAACGGCCCACGGATCACGCAGTAGACGTTCCGCTCGGTGGGCAGGGGGACAGGACCCGAAATGGTCGCGCCGCTACGCTGAGCCGTCTCCACAATGGATGCGGCGCTCTTGTCGATCAGCTCGTGGTCATAGGCCTTGAGCCGGATCCGGATCTTGTTCTGCTGCACTTGCGAAATGCCTTTCCGGGACAGAAAACCCCGCCGCCTCAACGGGAAGCGGCGGGGCCCAGGTAGACCCTGTTATTCGGTGATGCTCTCCACGACGCCGGCACCGACGGTGCGGCCACCCTCGCGGATTGCGAAACGGAGACCCTCTTCCATCGCGATCGGCTGGATCAGCTCGATGTCGATGGTGACGTTGTCGCCCGGCATGACCATCTCGACGCCCTCCTGGAGGGTCACGACACCGGTCACGTCGGTGGTGCGGAAGTAGAACTGCGGCCGGTAGCCCTGGAAGAACGGGGTCTTACGGCCACCTTCGTCCTTCGACAGGACGTAGACCGAGGCACGGAACTTGGTGTGCGGGGTGATGGTCTTCGGCGCCGCGAGCACCTGGCCGCGCTGGATGTCCTCGCGCTTCACACCACGCAGGAGCGCACCGATGTTGTCGCCGGCGCGGCCCTCGTCGAGCAGCTTGCGGAACATCTCGACGCCGGTGACGACGGTCTGCTCGATCTTGTCGGTCATACCGACGATGTCGACGGTCTCACCGACCTTGATGATGCCGCGCTCGACACGGCCGGTGGCGACGGTGCCACGACCGGTGATCGTGAAGACGTCCTCGACCGGCATCAGGAACGGCTTGTCGACGTCGCGCTCCGGCACCTCGACGTAGTCGTCGACGGCGGCCATCAGCTCGAGGATCTGGGCCTCGGCCTCGGGGTCGCCGTTGAGCGCCTTGAGGGCCGAGCCCTTGATGATCGGGGTGTCGTCGCCGGGGAACTCGTACTGCGACAGCAGCTCGCGGACCTCGAGCTCGACCAGCTCGATCAGCTCCTCGTCGTCGACCATGTCGGCCTTGTTGAGGAAGACCACGATCGACGGGACACCGACCTGACGGGCGAGCAGGATGTGCTCACGGGTCTGCGGCATCGGGCCGTCGGCGGCGGACACGACCAGGATCGCGCCGTCCATCTGAGCGGCACCGGTGATCATGTTCTTGACGTAGTCGGCGTGGCCCGGGCAGTCGACGTGGGCGT
>DAOKZF010000038.1:9127-10934 GCA_035325785.1 Miltoncostaeaceae bacterium | reverse complement strand
AGGCCTGCAGCCCAACGGCCACCGTCACCCCACCGGCGAGCAGCTTCGAGAACCCGTCGGTGGCGCCGGCCGCGATCGCGAAGCCGCGTTGCAGCAGCACCAGGAAGCCCAGCAGCAGGCCGAGCCCGCCGATGTACCCCAGCTCGGTGGCGACGGCGGTGAAGATGAAGTCGGTGGGCAACACCGGCACGGTGTAGTCCCCGTTGGGATGCACCAGGAAACCGCCGCCGAGTCCCGGCCCGAGCACCCCGCCCTCGGCCAGCGCGTACAGCGACTGCACCAGCTGATAACCCTGCCCCTGGGCGTCGGCGAACGGATGCAATCAGTTGTCGACCCGCGACGGCACGTGGGGCACCACCAGGTAGACCGCCACCGAGCCGATCAGGAAGACGACGATCCCGAACAGGGTGTACGCGACCCGCCCGGTGGCCAGGTAGATCATCGCCAGGAAGATTCCGAGGAACAGCAGGGCGGTGCCGAAGTCGTTCAGCGCCACCACCAGGGCCAGACAGGCGGCCAGGAACAGCAGCACCGGACCGAGCGCCGCCAGGGGCGGCACCGGCAGGCCGAACACCCGTCGGGTGGGAATGGCGAGGATCTCGCGCTTGTCGCGCAGGTAGCCGGCGAGGAAGATCACCAGAAGGACCTTGCTCAGCTCGCCGAGCTGCACGGTCTGGCCGCCGCCGACGCTGATCCACAGCTTCGCCCCGTTGATCTCCGTGCCGAAGGCCGCCGTGATGACCAGCAGCCCGACGGCGGTCAGGCCGATCAGGTAGCGGTAGTTCTCGAGCGCGCGATGATCGGGCAGCAGAAACACCACCGCCACGAACACCACCCCACCGACGGCCACCCACCCGGCCTGGTTGGCGGCGAGCGTCGGATCGATGCGGTCCAGTTCGACCAGGCCGATCGCCACCAGCAGACCGACCAGCGGCAGAAGGTAGGGGTCGGCCTGCGGGGCCCGCACACGCAGCGCCAGGTGCATCACCAGGAAGACTCCCAGCACGCCCAGCGCCTGCGGCCAGGGGCCCGCGTCGAATCCGTCGGCGCGGAAACTCTCGACGGTGCCCAGGCCAAGCAGGCCGACGGCGGCCGCCGGCAGCAGGAAACCGATTTCGCGGGTGCGGAGTGAGGTCACGGTGTGGGGGACGTTCCGGTCGGGGTGGCGGGCGGCGAGCTCGGCGCACCGGCCTTCGATGTGGCCGGGCCGGGCCGGGCGCCGGAGCGGGGGGCGGGCGCGGTAGCGGGCGCGCTCATGGTGGGTACGGTCGGTAGGCCGTAACGCCAGATCAGCTCGACGGCGCGCGCGACGGTGTCTCCCTGGCCGTGGGCGCTGCCGGTCAGCGCGCCCGGGTCGGCGGCGCGGACGGCGGCGGCCGGCACCCCGATCGGCTGCCATTCGCGCGACATGTCCACTCCGAGGACGGTCCACGGCAGCCCGTGGGCCACCCGCACCGTGTCTCCCGGACCGGCCTCGATCAGGTAACTGCGACTGGCCACCCAGGTGAGCGTGCCCGCCCCCAGAACCAGCAGGGCCAGCACGACGACCGCAATCGGAAGCGCCCTGCCCCGTCGGCGGGGAACCGGCTCCAGAACGCGGGCCCGCGGCGGCGGTCCGACGCTCGCCCGGTCGGTGCCGGCATGGCCGTGCACGCCGCCGAGTACCTTCATCTCGCTGGTCGGCTCATGTTCGGCGTGCGTGTCCATCAGCGGGTGTTCGGCGGTGTCGGGCGGTTCGGCCTCCTCGCCACCCACGCCGGGGCCATCGGCGAGCCCCACCCGCGCGAGCACCACGGTGACGTTGTCG
>DAOKZF010000038.1:0-9117 GCA_035325785.1 Miltoncostaeaceae bacterium | reverse complement strand
GTTGAGCAGGCGGTCGCGGGCGGTGCTCACGGGCTCTTCGCCGGGCACCTCGATCGCGGCGGAGCCGACGAGGCCGTGCTCCGGCTGCTCGGCTGCGGCCAGCGGGTCGGCCGTCGTCTCCACGAGCACCGCGGTGACGTTGTCGACACCACCGGCGTCGTTGGCGAGCCTCACCAGCTCTCGGGCGACCGCGTTCAGGTCGTCGCCGTCGGCCAGGGCACCGGCGATCGCGGCGGCGCTCACATACGAGGACAGCCCGTCGCTGCACAGCAGGATCACGTCTCCCGCGCGCACCGATCGGCTGATCTGATCGATCTGGACGGTCCGTTCCGCTCCGAGCGCGCGGGTGATCACGTTGCGGTGAGGATGGGTTTCGGCTTCCCGCTCGGTGAGCGTTCCGCGACGCACCAGCTCGGCCACCACCGAGTGGTCGTCGGTGATCTGGATCAACCGCCCGTCGCGCCACAGGTAGGCGCGCGAGTCGCCCACGTGCAGCACGTTGAGGGCGGCGCCGCGCAGCAGCCCCCCGGTGAACGTGGTGCCCATGCCCGCCCTGTCGCGGTCGCTGCTCGCCTGGCCGTGGATGGCGCGGTTCGCCTCGGCCACCGCATCGCGCACGGCGTCCACGCTCGCCCGCTCCGGCAGGGCCGCGATCGCGTCCACCGCCATCTGGGCGGCGACCTCTCCGGCCTTCGCCCCACCCATCCCGTCGGCGACGGCGATCAACCGGCCGCGGGCAAACGCTCGGTCCTCGTTGTGGTGGCGCACCCGCCCGACGTCGCTGAGCTGGACGAGCTCCACCAGGGCGAGCGCCTCGCCCATCAGGTGATCATTCCTCGTACCGCAGGACGGTCTGCCCCATCCGCAGGGTGTCGTGCACCTTCAGTTGGGCGCTGCCCTCGATGCGTCGATCGTTGAGGAAGGTGCCGTTGGTGGACCCGAGGTCTTCGACGAAGTAGTACGGGCCGCGCCGCAGGATGCGCGCGTGCATGTGCGACACGTAGTGGTCGGCCAACGAGAGGTCCGCGGCCCCGGAGCGCCCGATGGTCAGCCCGCTTTCGAGCTCGAGCTCGCTGCCGACCTCGAGCCGGTCGGAGCTCTCGACCACCAGCCGGGGGGTGATGTTTGCGGTCAGGTCCAGCGGCGGGCGGTCGGCGGCACGCCCGCCTCGTCGACCATCTCGATGGCCTGGGTGTCCTGGCCCGCCGTGTGCTCGGCCGGCGCGGGTTCCTGTTCCGGCTCGGTTCCGGAACCATCGGTCGGCTCGTCGGAGCGACCGACATCGAGCGCGGGTCCGGGCAGCACCGTGGGCGCCTGCGAGAGGTCCGGCGCGGGCACGATCGGCGCGGGTTCCGGGGCGGCGATCGGTTCGGGCGCCGGGGCGTGGGCCACCACCGGCCGGACCCGCGGCGGGTCGACCACCGGGTCGGGGCGTGTCTGGGGCGGAAGCTGCGCGCGTCCCAGTTGACGCCCGGCGCTGCCCACGATCGAGGCGATGATGCCGAACAGCAGCACCAAGAACACGATCTCGGCGATCAGCAGTCCGGTTTCGCTCATCGCAACTCGACCCGGATCTCGGTGGTGCCCATCATGATCCTGTCTCCGTCGGCGAGCGCGTGACGGCTGACCGTCTGGCCGTTCACCTCGGTGCCGTTGGTGCTGTCCAAGTCAACGATGTGGTAGTCCATCCCGATGTGGCGGATCTCCGCGTGCACCCGGCTGGCGTTCGGGTCGGGCACCATCACGTCGCAGTCACGGCTGCGCCCGAGGGTCGTCACGCGGGTGCTGATGCGAATCCGGTCGTTGCCCATCACCAGCGTGAGCGTTTCGGGCGCCAGGCCGGCCTCGCGCGCGTCGACGGCCGAGATCACCTGGGTGCCGCTCACCCCGGCGAGCGCCGGGTTCGCCGCGGCCGGCGGCGGCACGACGGGAGCGGCGGCCGGCGGGGCCGCAGCCGGGGCCGCCGCGGGGGCCGCGACCGGCTCCGCCCCCACGGGAATCTCCGCCATCCGGCAGGCGATGCCGAACTCGCCGGCCCGCAGGTCGGCGTCGGTTTCCAGCGCGACCACCGCCGGCGCCACCAACGACAGCCCCTCGTTGCGCGCATGCGCCTCGAGGTAGGTGGCCAGCTCGGTCACCAGGGCATGTTCGTACGAGGAGAAGCCCTCGCGATCGGCCGGAGCGAGGTAGATCGTGAACTCGTTGGGCGCGTAGACGCGCTGCACCGAGATTGTCTTGTGGTCGTCCATCTCGCGCGCCAACTTGCGCGCCAGTTCGACCGGCTGAAGGCTGCTGCGGAACGCCCGTCGGAAGCCGCGTTCCACCACCCCTTCGATGCGTTGTTCTATTCCGCGAAAAATGCCCATATTCAGCCCCGCAGGGTAGCGAACGAACCGGGCGACACACGACCGGCCCCGGACCGCCACGGCCAGACCGCCCACACGCCGATGACGATCGCGCTCGGAATGGTCGCGCCGAGGGCCGCCGGCGGGTCGATCGCGGTGGCCGCCAACCCGCCGCCGAGGCCGCCCAGCCACAGCGCCGTCCCCGCGATCCGCCCGCCGCCGGGACGCGTGCGGATCAACGGGGGCACGCACAGGGCGGCGATCGCGACGACCGCGAACTGCGCGAGCACCATCGGATGGGCTCCGATCGGCTCCCACAGGCGCCCGGCGGCGGTCAGCGGCGAGCGTTCGTCGCGCAGCTCGGAGAAGGCGCCGGTGAGGTAGCCGCCGCCGGCGAGCAACCCGTCCGCGCCGGCGGACAGCTGCCAGGCGAGGGTGACGCTCATGCCGGCCACCGCCGCCCACAGCCGGCTCGGCCAGCGGGGCGCCAGGCCGGCCACCACCGCGTACAGCGGACCGAAGCCCACCGCGAACAGCGCCGGGGCGAGCAGGGGGAGTAGGAGAACCCGTTCACGCGCCCAGCCGCCCGCCAGCAGCGGCCATCCGGCCAGCGCCAGCACGACGGCCAGGCCGGGGGAGGCCGTTCCCACCAGCAGCGCACCGCCGATCAGCGCCACCAGCGCCACGGCGCGGCGGCTCCACAGCCCCAGCATCCCACCGGCGAACGCCGCCAACGCGACCGCGCCCAGGCCGCTCCAGCGGGGGTCGTCCGCCCGCTGCACCGCGAACGCGGCCAGCGATGCTCCCGCGAGCGCGCCGCCGATCGGCGCGACGCGGTGGCGCCACCGGCGCGCGAGGCGCAGCGCTCCCGCCACGGGGGCGGGCGCGTCGTCGCCGGCGGCGACCCACCGCAGACATTCGGCCAACTCGGCGGCCGACGGGCGCCACTCGGGGCGGTGGTCCAATCCTCGGTCGACCATCCGCGTCAGCTCCCGCGGCAATCCGGGCCGTACCTCGGCCAGCGCCGGCAGGTCGGCGTGCGCGGCGCGCCGGGCGGTTTCGGCTGGTGAGGCGCCCTGCTGCGGGTTGGAGCCGGTCAGGCAGTCGTAGAGGATCAGGCAGGCGGAGTACACGGCGGCGGCGGCGCTCACCGGCAGGCCGCGGGCCTGTTCGGGGGCCATGTAGGAGAGGGTGCCGACCACGCTGCCGGTGAGGGTGAGCGAGGCCTCATCGACGATCCGCGCCACACCGAAGTCGCTCAGATGCGGGCGCCCGTCGTGGTCAACCAGGATGTTGGCGGGTTTCACATCGCGGTGGATCACGCCGCGCTCGTGGGCGTGCGCGAGCGCGTCGAGCACCTCGCCGATCATGCGGACCGCCGCGCGGTCTCCCGGCGGGTCGGTGTGCAGCAGCTGCGCCAGCGACAGTCCCTCAATCAGGTCGGTCACCAGATAGAGGCAGTCCCCATCGGCGCCGGCGTCGCGCAGGCCCACGATGCCGGGATGGTCGAGCCGACCGACCGCCCGCGCCTCGACCGCCACCCGATCGGCGATCCCCAGCTCGACCGGGATCGCCTTCACGGCCACGTCCTCCCCGGTGCGCTGATCTCGGGCGCGGTGGACCACCGCGGTCGCCCCTCGCCCGATCGATGATCCACACGCGTAGCGGCCCAGGATCAGGGGGGGCATGACACGGGTCGCCTGCGGTGCGAGTTCGCTCACAATGGGTGATCTTCCACTTGGGGGGCGCTCATCCTTGCAACCGGCCGTCCCGCTACTGGTAGCATCTTCGGACCCTGATACCGCAGGAACCACGGGCGAGTGGTGGAATTGGTAGACACGCTAGGTTCAGGGTCTAGTGCTCGTACGAGCTTGGGGGTTCGAGTCCCCCCTCGCCCACTCCCGATTCAGATGAGCGGCTGCCGCCACCGCCATCGCTAACGTGCCCATCTCATGGCCGACTTCGACGACGATCAGCCGCAGCCCAACGATTCGCACCGTGGCGAGCCCGGCGATGCCCCCTCCGCTCGTCGCTTCTCGCGCCCGAAGGGGCGCTCACGGCGAAACGCCGCGGAGGGCGACACCGGGCGAGCCGCTCGCCCCAGGAGCTCCTCGCGAGCACGGGCAAAGAGCCGGCGCCCCGGCGGGCGCACCGCGCGCGGCGGGAACGACGGCGGATGGCTGCAGAATCCGCGGGCGCGTCTTGGCCTGGCAATCGTGCTGGGGGTCGTGCTTGCGCTGGTGATCCTGCTGGTGGTGCGCGACTGTAAGCGCAACCGCCTGGAGAGCTCGTACTCGAACTACATCACCACGGTCGCCCAGATCGTGCAGACCTCCGCCGATCAGGGTCGCGAACTGCGCGAGGTGATGTCGAACACCGAGGCGCTCGACCCGCCGAAGCTCAGCGCGCGGATTGCCCAACTGGGCACGAAGGCTCAGGGCCTGGTCACCCAGGCCGAGGGCCTCACGCCGCCCGACAAGCTCAAGCAGGCCAACAACAGCCTGGTGACGTTGCTGCAGTATCGGGTGACCGGGCTGTCGAACCTGGCCGCGAACATGCCCACGCTGCTGAAGGCCGAGGACGCCGACTTCACCGCGGGCGGAATCGCCCAGCAGATGCAGCGTTTCCTGGCCAGCGACGTGATTTACGAGGATTCGTTCGCCGCGCCGGCCCGTCAGGCGATGGCCGACGACAAGATCACCGGCGTCGAGGTGCCCCAGCTGCAGCGCTTCCTGCCCAACGACACGTTGGCGACCACCGAGGGGGCGGCGACCCTGCTGCCGGGCCTGCGCCGCACCTCCACGGGGTCCACCAACGGCACCGATCAGCCGACCGACGGGAACCTGCGCGGCACCAGCCTGGTGCAGACCGAGGCGCTGCCGTCGGAGACCCCGCTGTCGAAGGACGGGCCGACCACCATCGAGGCGTCCGAGAACCTCAAGTGGCGGGTGACGGTCAACAACGGCGGGGATTTCGTGGAGAACAACGTCGTGGTGACCGCGACGTTCTCGTACCCGGATCAGCCGAACGACGCGCAGGTGCAGGAGGCGACCATTCCGGTGATCGAGCCCAAGCAGGAGGTGACGGTGGAGATTCCCGGGCCGACGAACATCGACTATCGCCAGCAGGGGAACCTGCTGATCGAGATCACCCCCGTGCCGGGCGAGACGATCACCGAGAACAACCGCGAGGAGTACGCGGTGAAGATCGCCCTGTGAGCGACGCTCGCGGTGCGGTGAACGCATGCAGGTGAGCATCTGGGTGGCGGTCGCCGCCGGCGCGCCGGGGCTGATCGCGCTGGTGGCCGCCGGATGGCTGTGGCACAACGTGCGCCACCTGCGCGCCGGCCAGCAGGTGTTGTTGCCCGACGGAGCAACGGTGCCGTTGGCCGATCGCCAGTCGGCCCTGCAGCAGTCGATGGCCCGCGTCGAGCGGACGCTGGACGACCTGGAGGACCTGGTCGATCAACAGGCGCGCACGACCGAGGCGGACCTGCGCACCGCGCTGCGCTTCCAGGGGCTCGTGCGTTACGACGCCTACCGCGACATGGGCGGCAGCCAGTCGTGGTCGATCGCGCTGCTGGACGGCAACCACAGCGGGTCGATCATCACCTCGCTGCATGCGCGCGACCACGCCCGGGTGTACCTGAAGCAGATGGTGGAGGGCGCCACCGAACAACGCCTGTCGCCGGAGGAGCTGCGGGCGGTCACCCTGGCGTTGGGCGGGCCTCCCGGTCCTCCTCCCCCACCGCGTGAACATCCGCCGCGCACGGCGCGCACCACACCCACCGGAGAGTTCCCCGCGCCGCGTGAGGGGCACGACCCCGCCGACGGCACCACCTCGACGAACTGAGGCGCGGGATCATCTCGGCCCGGGTGGGCTGACGGCCGATAGCGGCGCGGTGGCGACTGACGCGGGGACGGGACTCGCGCCGGGCCGGGCCCGCGCGTCGTTCCCGCCACCGGGAGACCGCGAGGGGTCATGGCGCACCAGGTGCCCGTCTTGAATGCGACCTACGAGCCGATCAACGTCTGCTCGCTGCAACGCGCCGTGGTCCTGGTGCTGAAGAACAAGGCGGAGGTGTTGGAGCACGCCTCCCGCCGTCTGCGTTCGGCGGCGGCCACGTATCTGCGCCCGCTGGTGATCCGGTTGACCCATTACGTGCGCGTGCCCCGCCACGAGGGTCGGCGCACCACGCGCCGCGCGGTGTTCGCCCGCGACGCGTTCACCTGCCAGTACTGCGGCGCCACCCATCATCTGACCATCGACCATGTGATCCCCCGCTCGCGCGGTGGTGATTCATCGTGGACCAACGTGGTCACCTCCTGCGCCCCCTGCAACCGACGCAAGGGGAACCGCCTGCCGACGGAAATCGGCATGATTCCGCGCATCGTGCCCCGCCCCCCGGGACCGGACATCTTCATCGCCCTGGCCGCGGCGCGCCGCCCGGCCTCGTGGCAGCCCTATTTGCCGCGCCGGGATCGTTGAGGGGGCGCGCCGGAGGCTATCCTCCGGTCCGCGCCCTCGTAGCTCAGTGGATAGAGCACAGGTTTCCTAAACCTGGTGTCGGAGGTTCGATTCCTCCCGGGGGCATCCGTCGGTCGCCTGCGGCTCGCGGGCGCGCCGTCCATCGCCACTGGCCCGCCCCGCGGTGACGCCCCGCGCTCAGAGGATGTCGAGCACCCGCTCCACGGGGCGGGCGAGCACGGCGCGCTCGCCGTTCACCACGATCGGCCGCTGCAGCAGCGCGGGGCGCTCGACCATCGCGGCGATGATCGCGTCCTGGTCGCCGGAGGCCGCGAGCTCGCGCGCGCCGAGCTCCTTCAGGCGCAGCGCCTCGGCGGCGCTCAGGCCGGCCTTGCTCAGCAGATCGCGCAGCTGCGGTTCGCTCAGGCCGTCGATGTGGTACTCGACTCGGTCGAAGTCGATGCCCCGCTCACGCAGCAGTTTCGCCAGGCTGCGGCAGGTGGTGCAGGTGTTCTTCTCGTACACGGTGATCGCCATGGTGCGAGTGTAACCGCCGTCGTTCAGCGGGGCCGCACGCCGGTGAGCGCCCATTCGATCATGCGTCGGGGTGCCTCCGACAGCAGCGGCACCGCCAGCGCCCGGCGGGGAAGACGCACGTGGCGTCGGTCGGCGGCCACCGCCCGCACGGTCGCCCGGCAGAGACGCTCCAGTGATGTGTCGCACAGCAGGCCGAGTCGGTACAGGCGCCGGAAGGCGGCCGCGGTGGGCGGGTGGGCCAACACCGATTCACGCATGTCGGTCGGCACGATCCCCACCTCGATCACGGTGGTGCGCACGGGTGTGCCGCGCAGTTCGGCCCGCAGTCCGGCCGTGGCGTGGGTGAGGGCCGCCTTGCTGGCCGCGTAGGGGATCATGCCCGGCAGCACGGCGTTCCCGGCCAGGGAGGAGATGTTCACGATGTGCCCGCGGCCGCGCTCGCGCATGCCGGGCAGCGCCTGGCGAGCGAGCTCCAGGGGCACCACCAGATTCAGCTCGGCCAGGCGCGAGAGATCGGCGTGGGTGAAGTCGTCCAGCGACTGGGTGAGGTCGATGCCGGCGTTGTTCACCACCACGTCCACCGGCTCCCCGGCGGTCTGCGCGACGCGATCGATCAGCCCGGCGACCTGCGCCGGGTCGAGCAGGTCGGCGGCCAGCGCCACCCCGTTCAGCCGTTCGGCGAGCGCCTCCAGGGGCTCGGCGCTGCGGGCCACCAGGCTCACATCCGCTCCCGCCTCGGCGAACGAGTGGGCCAGGCCCGCCCCCAGCCCGCGAGAGGCGCCGGTGATCAGGACGTGAGCATCGCGCAATTCCATGGTCGGTCCTCGCTGCGGCGGGGTCGGATCGGCGAATCATGACGACTCGCGCGGGTGGCGGCCATGCGGTCCGCCCGGGATGGCACAATCCGTCCGATGCCTCCTCTCACCCAACGCCTCCTGTTGACCACCGCCGCCGGCACGCTGCGCATCGTGCGACGGCGGGTCCAGCGCGCCCGCAGCCTCAGGTGGGCGATCCGGGTGCCGCTGGTCACGCTCGCCTGCATGGCCCTCGCGGTCGGGCTCGGGGGGCTCGGCGCCCACCCGCGCGGCCGACGTCCGCCGCTGCGCTAACGTCCCGGCCGTTCGCCCGCAGCGCGCATGTCGCGCGGCTGCCCGGCAACGAGGTGAACATCAGCGCGCACCCCACCGACGCCACCCACCCCGTGGATGACCGTCCTCATCACCACCACGACCCGATTCAGATGGGCCGGTGGGCCGAGCACGCGACCGCGTCGGTCCGCCGCGCCGGCCATCGTGCCGGCGGCGCGCGCCAAGCGGTGATCGAGTCGCTGGCCGCCCAGGATTGCTGCCGCTCCGCCCAGGAGATCTTCGACCAGCTGCGCGCCGACAACCGCCGGGTGGGCATCGCCAGCGTCTACCGCGTGTTGGACCTGCTGGTCAGTCTCGGGCTGGTGCAACGGCTCGATCTGGGCGGCGGGATATCGCGGTTCGAGCCGGCGTTGCCCGGCGGCGAGCACCATCACCATCTGGTGTGCGTGGGTTGCGGCGACGTGCTGCCGTTCGAGAATCCCGCCCTGGAGGCGGCGCTGACCGAGGCCGCGCGGGGCTCCGATTTCACCGTGGAGGGGCACGACGTGGTCCTGCGCGGGCGCTGCCCGCGCTGCCGCGCATAGCGCCGCGTCCCGTGCGTCGGGATGGACGGCGCCGCGTCGGTGTGATCTCGCTCCTGCGAGATTTCGGCGGAGGGGCGACCACGATCGCAACGGAGG
>DAOKZF010000037.1:10408-10966 GCA_035325785.1 Miltoncostaeaceae bacterium | reverse complement strand
GTGGCGACGCCCTCGAGTGCCCCGCCGTTCAGATGGGCCGCGCGGCGGCCGATAGCGCCCGTATGAGATCACAACCCAACGGGCAGCGAGGAATGGTCATGGATGACTATCGCAGCAGGAAGGTGAGACTCCCGGGCGGACGGGAAATCGAAATCGTGTACCTCGGGGACGTCTCCCCCGAGGCGGTCGAATCGGCGCTCTCGGGCACCGGCAACGAGGAACTGGATGAACTGGTTGCCGCCGCGATCGAGGCCGTCGAAAACCACCGCCCGGAACTGTGGCGGTGCGGCGCGTGCCGCAGCGATCTGGTGCGCCCGCTGGCGATCGAGGAACGCGGCGAAGGGGTCTACCACCTGGAGCGCATCTGCCCGGAGTGCGACCACCACGAATCGGGCACCTACGGACGGGTCGACCTGGAGGAATACCGCGACGCCCTCGAGGAGGGCGCGGAGGAGCTTGCGCTGACCCTGCGCGAGATGGAGCGCGCGAACATGGAGGACGACGTCGACCGGTTGATCAGGGCGATCAGCAGCAACCTGATCCAACCGATCGACTTCT